>DAICYU010000646.1 GCA_027311485.1 Acetobacteraceae bacterium | reverse complement strand
ATCCAATCGAAGGCTCGGCCGAGCAGTGTGTGCGTTGTTGATGTTGGCATGGGAACGTCTCCCGACACAGGGTCGCGGGAACGCTGCCATTGCAGAACGGCTGCCGTCGTTGATCCCAGTCAAGATTTTACGACAGTTGTGCTGGGAGCGGTCAGGCGCCCAAAGCGGTCAGGCGCCCAAAGCGGCCAGACGCCCAGAGCGGCCAGACGCCCAGAGCGGTCAGGCGCCCAAGGGAATCAGGTACCCAGAATCGCGCCAGGCTCCAATCCCGCGTCCGCCGCGGCGATCTTCTTGCCGCCGTCCCAGCGTAGCCGATGAACCTCGATGAACCCGCCCTGGCCGTGGATGGTCAGGCTGGTGTCGGTCTTCGCGACGATCTGGCCCAGCTTCCGGCCTTTGACATCGCCGAAGGTGCGGGCGATTCGCTTCTGGCAGTCGAACAGGAACAGCTTCCTGCCCTCATGGGTGGTCCAGGCGCCAGGGGCGGGGTTGCAGCCGCGGATCAGGTTGTAGGTCTGGTCAACGTGACAGGCCCAGTGGACCTGCGATTCGGCGTCGCGGATGATGCCCTCATAGCCGGCGTTCGGCTCATATTGGGCCAGGGCGGGCGCCTTGCCGGCGATCACCATGTCCGCGACCTCCAGCAGGCCGGCGACGCCCATCGGGAAAATCTTGCCGAAATACAGGCTACCCAGCGTGTCTTCGGGTTCGATCGGCACGGCGCGGGTCAGGATGACCGGGCCTTCGTCCAGGCCGTCGGTGGGGCGGAAGATGCTGAAGCCGGTTTCCGTGCGGCCGAGGATGATCGACCAGCTCATGGATGAAGCGCCGCGGTGCCGCGGCAGCAGGCTGGGATGGAACTGGATGGTGCCGAATTTCGGGATATTGCAGAAATCCTGCGGCACAAATTGCGTGACGTAGGCCATGACGCCGATGTCAGCCTTGGCGGCGCGCAGGGCTTCCTGGGCTTGCGGGTCAGTCAGCTTGGGGAACTGGTGCGTGGGGATGCCGGCGGCCTCGCCGGCGAGGCGCAGCGGATCGGGCCGGCCCTTTTCAGGGGCGCAGAAGACAGCCGCGACCTCATCGCCACGGGCGAGGAAGGCTTCCAGGGTGGCCTTGCCGAAATCCTGCTGACCGATGATTGCGACTCGCATGCACGTCCCCTCCGGTGTCGTGCGGCCGATCATGACGCTGGCGGCCCGGGGCTGTCGAGGGTGGGGCTGTCGAGGGTGGGGCGGGTTGCGGCGGGAGGATGCGGCCGACACCGGGCGGCGGTTCAGGCCACCCGGCGCATGACCTGCATCGTCGCGTCCGCCGGGACGCCAGTCGCGACGCCGCAATGGCCTGAATCGCTGCAATAAATACCATATGCAACGAAACAAAACTGTCATAGAACTCGCGGAGACGCAGCTCCGGGACCGTTTTCTGCCGCAGCGGTAACCCCTCCCGCCGGTGTCTCACGCCTCTGTTATCGAAGGATGGCGGGTCGCGTCAGTCCGGGTGATGCAGATCAAGACCGCGCCGGCGGAGCTTTGCTTTTTGCCAGCGGGATTCATTGGGATCATTTATAATGCATAAAGTTGAGTGGGAGAAACACGCTGATGGCACCTTCACCGCACACAGGGCCAGCCTTTTCCTAAAGGTGCGGCGGCAGGCCGATTGCCCATATACGCGGTTCCTTGTGCGGATGCCCCAGCCGAACGGCGTCAGCGCCCTTGTCGGCTCGGGCACCGAGATGAACGCCTGGGATGGCATGCGAGCGGCCGAAAAAATGGCGGAACGGTTCGTCGGTCGCCCGCGTGTCAGCAAGCCCGTGGTCATGCTCGTCGCCAGTAGCGCGCCGGTGCGCGCCACCTTGTCGACCGCCCTGCGGCGCAACGGATACAAGGTGTCCGATGCCGTCTCGGGGGAGGGCGCCTTGCGCCGCCTGGAGCGCACCACCGAACCGGTCGTCGTGGTCGCCGACATCGATCTTGAATCGGGCATGGGCGGGCTGGAGTTTGCCCACGTCGTCCGCAGCCTGTGGCCGAGTACGGCGCTGCTGCTGCTGACTGGTGAGACCGCGCCGCTGTCCGGTGAGGTCGCGTGCGACGGATTTCTGACAAAGCCGTTCTCGGTCGGGCAGTTTCTTGAGTCGGTCGCAGCCATTGCGAATGGCTGATACGATCATCGTCTCCTCGGGGCGGCCTGGCCGCAACAGGCGTGCATCGCGGTCTCCCGGCAACGCCTCCTATCCCTGATGCGAGTGGGTCGCGACCTGCGGAAGGCGATGCGGCGAACGCGGTGCCGCCTGTCGCGGCAGCCAGTGGTCGATCCGAGTCCGCAGCCAGCGCCGGGACGGATTCTCCACAAATCGATGCACGAATATGGTGCCGCCCACGAGCAGCATGAAATACGCGGCGACGATGACCGCGTCTCGCCACGGATGGGTAGGTGAGAGCCACTGCTGCAGGATATGCGCGGCTTTTTGCACGGGCGCCTGCATCATGTACAGGGAATAGCTCGCGGCGCCGACCGTCACGACAGGGCGCATGCGCAGCACGGACGGCAACACCCCGTCGGATACGGTGACCGCAACGATCAGGCCGGCAAACAGCGGGATCGCCATCAGCTCGACCGGGAGCGCGGTGAAGAACGATACGCCCCATAGGCCGCCGAGCCCCGCCAGGATCGCTGTCCAGGGCCAATGCCGCAGATCGACCTGGCGCGTTTGCCG
>DAICYU010000645.1:2360-2720 GCA_027311485.1 Acetobacteraceae bacterium | reverse complement strand
GAATGGGATACCCACGCCCGCATTCATCGCCGCAAGAGCCGCGAGGCGATCGAAACCGCTCGCACCGCGGTCATGAACACCCTGAAAGCCCGCGGCGCCGCCAGCAACCGCGCGGCGCAGGCGGTCATCCGCCTGGAAACCGCCGACCAGATCTTCGGCGCGCTGATCGCCTTCAGTGATGTGCTGGAGCATGGCTCGGACACCGACCGGATGGCGGCGGCACGGATGCTGCGGCGCATGCGGCCCGTGCTGCTGTTGCTGGGGCGCGTCATCGTCAGCGACGATCCCGACGCACACCGGCGCATTGACCGCGCACTCGACGGCATCGCGGCGGATCAGGCCAGGCTGGCGCCCAACTCG
>DAICYU010000645.1:0-2350 GCA_027311485.1 Acetobacteraceae bacterium | reverse complement strand
CCGCTGCATAACGTTACCGACCGCATCCTGGAACGTCTGCGCATTGCGCACACTTTGGCGGTTCCGGCCAACATCCAGCCGGGCGTGGACAGCACCGGCCGGCCGCTGCCGTTCACCCAGCAACTGGTTCGGCCGCTGCTTGCCAACCTGACGTGGAAGTCCCCTGCCCTGCGTCACGCCCTGCGTGCCACCGTCACGGCCGCCCCGGCGCTGGCGTTCACGATGGCCTGGTTCACCCCGTACGACCATTGGCTGACCATCACCATCGTGGCGACGATGCAGCCGTATTTCTCATTGACCTATACCCGCGCCATCGAGCGGATCGTAGGCACCAGCCTGGGCGGCCTGATCGCCGCCGCTGTTGGCCTGGTCTGCACCGGCCCCATCTCCATGGCGGCCGGCATGTTCGTGCTGTCGATCCTGGGCTTTGCCGTGCGGTCGGTGAATTTCGGCCTGTTCATGATGGGTCTGACCCCGATGGTCGTGCTGCTGGTGGAAACCGGCGCGCCCGAAACGCACGAATGGACCATCGCCGTCGCCCGCGCCGGCCTGACCGCCCTGGGCGGCGTGATCGCCGTCGGCGCCAACTTCCTGCTGTGGCCACCGAAGGAGCCGGAACTGGTCACCCCGCAGGTGAAAGAGGCGCTGGCCGCCCATGCCGCGTTTGCCGAGGCGGATTTCTCGGCCCTGCTGGGCGAGCCGGCCGCGGTCGAACCGGCCAGACGGGAAGCTGGTGTGTCGAGCAATCTGCTGGAGGCGATGATCACCCGCGCGCTGCTGAACCCGGGCCAGCAGAACACCGATCCGCTGGAAGCGGCGATGGCGGTCGATGCCGCGCTGCGCCGCTGTGCCGGCCGCCTGATCACGCTGCATCACGACCGTGACATCGGGCAGTGCATTGCGCCTGCCGTGCTGCGCACATGGCGCGACTGGATCGCCGGCTCACTGCGGCAACTCGCCGCCGGCCAGACCGCCCTGCCCGCCCGCCCACCGGACGGCAACGAAACCCTCTCCCGCATCGCTCGGCAGATCGAGCTTATGGCCGGCGCGATGGAACGGCTGGAGAAACCGCCCGTTCCGGGGCGATAGCCAGCAGGAGCACGCCCATGCACGCCATTCCGATCGGCATTGACGCCACCGGCACGCGGACCGAAACCGACTCGATGGGCGCCGTGCAGGTGCCGGCCGACCGCTACTGGGGGGCGCAGACACAGCGCAGCCTGCATCACTTCGCGATCGGCGAGGACCGGATGCCGAAGGAGCTGTCCCGCGCCTATGCGATCGTGAAGAAGGCCGCCGCCGAGGTGAACCTGGCGGATGGCCGCCTGCCGCCGGATATCGCCGAGGCTATCATCCACGCCGCGGATGAGGTCGCCTCCGGCGCGCTGGACGCGCATTTCCCGCTGGTGGTGTGGCAGACCGGCTCCGGCACGCAGTCCAACATGAACATCAACGAAGTGATTTCCAACCGCGCGATCCAGCTTCTGGGCGGGCAGCTTGGCAGCAAGACGCCGGTGCATCCCAACGATCACGTGAACATGTGCCAGTCCAGTAACGACACGTTTCCCGCCGCGATGCATGTTGCCACGGTCCGGATGCTGGATGACGTGCTGCTGCCCAGCATCGATGCGCTGGCGGGGGCGATCGAGGCGAAGGCGGCGGAATGGATGGATGTGGTGAAGATCGGCCGCACGCATCTGGAGGACGCGGTGCCGTTGACCGTCGGCCAGGAATGGTCCGGCTATGCGCACCAGTTGCGGGACGCGATGCGCGATATCGTCGGCAGCAAGCGGGGGCTGTATGAACTCGCCGCCGGGGGCACGGCGGTCGGCACCGGCATTACGGCGCCACCCGGCTTCAGCCGCCGGATCGCGGAACGCATCGCCGCGCTGACGGGCCGTCCGTTCGTCACTGCACCGAACAAGTTTGCCGCGCAGGGCTCGCTGGACGCGATGACCCGGGCATCGGCGGCGCTGCGCGGGCTGGCGGTGGCGCTGATGAAGATCGCCAACGACATGCGCTGGCTGGCGTCCGGACCGCGCTGCGGACTCGGTGAGCTGCTGCTGCCGGACAATGAGCCCGGGTCCTCGATCATGCCTGGCAAGGTCAATCCGACCCAATGCGAGGCGGTGGTGATGATCTGCATCCAGGTCATCGCCGAGGACAGTGCTGTCGCCTTCGCCGGCAGCCAGGGCAATTTCGAGCTGAACGCGATGCGGCCGATCATCATCAACAACGTGCTGCATTCCGCCCGTATCCTGGCGGACGGTGCCGAGAAATTCCGGCTGTTCTCAGTCGAGGGGACGAAGCTGAACCGGAAGCGGATCGATCGGTATGTTGGCGAGTCCGT
>DAICYU010000644.1 GCA_027311485.1 Acetobacteraceae bacterium | reverse complement strand
GGTGCATTACCTGGGTATCCCGTTCGCCGCGTCCGGCCCACTGCGCCTCTCCGGCCAGGCCTGTACCGGCGCCCGGAGCTATGTTGTCTTCCTTTTCAACGATCAGGGACTGTTTCGCATTTCCTACCGTCTGTTGCCGGACAAGACCTGCGTTGACACCACGGATGCAGCGCGTGCCATCTTCGCGCGCTACGTCCCGATCGGGCCTGGCGTGGCATTGAGTGTGCGCTATCACACGGGAAATGCCGATGTGGTGGACATCACCGATCCGACCGCCAGCTTCCTGATCCCGATCCGGTGGCATCAGGGCGGCATCTGATGCGTATGTTCCCCTTTTTCGGCGGGTTGCTCGCTCTGGTGTCATTCGGTCAGGCTGCGGCAAGTCCGCTGACATTCGATCTGGAGTTGCACGTTCCGCCGGTGATCACCGACAGCAAGGCGCCGGCGGGTTGCACCGTGACCTATCTGATCGCCGATACGGCGAATAACGACCTGTTTGCCGCCCGCATGCGCATTGCCGGGTCAGAAACCGACACCCCGGTCAATGGCCGCCTGCCTTGTCCTGCCAGCATCGACCCGCGCGTTGCCTCCCGCGCCCTGGACGCCTGCCGCGATCGGGAACCCGACCCCAAGTCCTGCGTGTTCGGGGATATGGCCCGTGGCTTCGAGCGAACCCCGAGTGTACGCAATACCGCCGAGAACGCCTCTCGCTGCGCGTCGGACCATTTTTCGGACATCGGAGTTGCGTGCTGGATGTCCGGCGGGCTGTCGGTGTGCAACGTGGGCTGCGGCGCCTCGCCTGCCACGGCGGTGTCGCAGGCCCGCGCCCGCTGCGAGGAAAAACAACAGCACGCCTGTCCGATTACCGGAAGCGTGCCGATCGCCGGTCCGTAATGTGCGGCCGCAATCGTGCCAGCGCCAGGCCGACAGCGATGGAATGGAGGATCTGCGTGGCCTCATTCAAGTGGTCCGGGGTGTCGAAAAACGCATCGCGGGGATAGCGGCTGCGGTTCGGCAGTTCCAGAAAGCTGGTATTGTGGTCGCGGTAAATCGCCCGGATCGCGTCCAGGCTGCTGCCGGGTATTGGTGAATCGGCGAAGCCGGTCGGGAGCCCGCCAACGACCATGACATTGTGGGCCGAAGCCCACGCAAGGAAATCGGTGATCAGCACCGAGCCGTAGCCTGCCCGGATCTGGGCGGCGCTGGGATGAAACGGCTTCGCCACGGACAGGGCCGCCCGGTTACCCGCGCCCAGTATCGCCGTGTGGCCGACATGATCACCCCAGACGTTGAACGATCCTGTCGCGGCGGCTCGGGGGTCCTGAAAGCCGCCGTCCTCCAGCGCAGTTTCAATTACGCTCATGACCGCGCCCCGTAGGTCGGATGCGAACAGCGCGGCAATTTGCCGGCGCGTTGGCATCATCCAAAGCGTCGTGCGGTCATGACGCAGCATAATCGCCGCATCTGGGCCGAGCTCGGCGGTGGCGCGGGGGCGGGAATATTGCGCCTCCTCCAAAGGCAGGTAGACGATATCGCCGGGATGCAGCAGCGGTTTCCATCGGGTGAACAGGTAGTCCAGGCCGACTCCCACGGCAATGCCGGCATTGACGCAGGGACGGCCGAGCAGTGGCTCGATGATTTCGCAACGGTGAGAGTAGGGGCCGTTTGATCCGGCCAGGATGACCAGTTTCGAGCCGCGGATGGCCGTGCCACGGGCCAGGCCGGCTTCGATCCGCGTGCGCAGTGCGCCCAGGCTGAGCGGGCGGTCCAGCACGCAGGCGAAGGCGGTGACGTAGAGTGTCACGGAAGCCGCGCAGCAGAGCAGAAGCCGTCGCATCAGGACTGGGGCATCAGAACGGGGGCATCAGAACTGGAAATACAGGAAAGGTGCGACATGCGGTCTGAACAACAGCGCCTGCATTGACAGGGCGAAGCTGGCGATCAGTGTCCAATGACGGCCGCGTTCTGTCATGCGGTGCACGTTCGGCAGGGTCAGCACGATCAGCCAGCCCAGCAACAGACAGGCGGACACCTCTGGAAAGGATAGGGTGCGGGCATCGCCAAGGGACGGCATCACCGATACCGGTTCGGCGATTGCGGCCAGAACGGGCATGGAGGAGACGATCATTCGCGGCAGAGCGATGCCGTGCAAGCCGGCCATGCCGGCCAGAATGCTCCGTGCCGCCGTAACCGATGCGGCACGGAACGGAACCCAGGCCGCCACGACGGCGAACAGGGTGATTGCCTGGCCGAACCGTGGGGGCAGGGGACGGAAAATTTGGCGATAGAGGCGGTGCACGATCAGGAACAGGCCGTGCATCCCACCCCATACCACAAAATTCCAGGCAGCGCCGTGCCAGAGGCCGGCGAGCAGCATCGTCGCCAGCAGATTGGCGGCCCGGCGCCATTTGCCCACCCGGCTGCCGCCGAGTGGAATGTAGAGATAGTCACGCAGGAACGCGCCCAGGGTGATGTGCCAGCGGCGCCAGAAATCCGTGATGTTGGTGGCCTGGTAGGGGCTGTCAAAATTCAGCGGAAAGCGGACGTTCAGCATTCGGGCTAGCCCCAGGGCCATGTCGGAATACGCCGAAAAGTCGAGATATATTTGCAGGGCGTAGGCGAGGGTGGCGTACCACGCCTCGAAAAAGGTCAGTGTCATGCCGTGTGCGGCGGCGTTGAAGCCGGTGTCGGCGAAGCCGCCGA
>DAICYU010000643.1:267-2723 GCA_027311485.1 Acetobacteraceae bacterium | reverse complement strand
ATGAGTAGTGCGGCAGCATCACGCCCGCGGAACCCACCCGGATGTGCCGGGTTGTCGCCGCGATCGCCGCCATCAGGATTTCCGGTGCCGTACCGGCTTGACTGTCGGAGTTATGATGTTCCGCGCACCAGTAGCGCGCATAGCCAAGCGCCTCGCAGTATTGGGCCAGCTCAATGCTCTCTCTAATCGAGGCATCGGGCGACCGCCCGGTGACGATCGTCGATTGGTCCAGGACTGAAAGCCGTAGCATCAGCGACTCCGTTCAGATGCCTAGAAGGTGGTGTGACCGAATAGCGTGTCCAGCACTGCAAACAGCAGGCCACCGATCAGGAAGCCGACGATGGTCCCGTTCATGCGAATGTATTGCAAGTCCCGCCCGACACGCAGTTCCAGCCGGTCCACCACGGTTGCCGTGTCCCAGTTGGCGACCACGCGCCCGATGAACTCGGCGATCCGCAACTGCCCGGCGGGCAGCAATGTACTGATGATCCCTTCGGCCGCCGCCTGCACCCGTTCGCGTGCCACTGGGTCCGCTTCCAGAATGCCGCCGAGATTGGCCAGGGCAGTCTCCAGATAGGCCACGGCCCGTCCGTTCGGTTTCGTCAGGTCGCTTTCAACACCGGCGCGGATTCGGGCCCAGATGTCCCACATCCATGCCTGAACCGTATCATGTGCTACCACCCGGCGGATCGCGGCCCCCATCTCGGCCGCGCGTTCGGGTTCGGTTTCCATGCGCGTGATCTCGCGACGAACCCATTCATCGAAGGCCGCCCGCAGTTCCGATCCGTCCGGGCTCATTTTATCAAGTTCGGCATTGACCAGCGCCAGCACCCGCCGCGCGATGGAAGCACCCATGGCCCAGCCGACCAGACGGCCGCCTTGCTCGCGGACGCGTTCCTCGATGGCAGCGCGCAATGCCTGTTCCCGGCTGGCCAGGGCCACCTTCAATTGCTCCAGGATAAAGCCGAACACTTCCTGATGCCGGCCGCCTTCCACCAGGTTGTGCAACGCGCGGGCTATCACCTGTCCACCGGCCGGCCCGCCGACGATCCGCGGCACCAACCGCGCCATTACCCGCCGAGCCCGGCCGTCCTCCACCGAGGACAGCAGCTTCGGCAGCGTTCCGGCCAGCGCGACCGCGGCCGGGTGCGCCGCCGCCGGATCGGCGAGGAAGCGATGCAGGATGCCGGGCAGATCCAGGCCGCGCAGCACGTTGGCGACTTCGGTGCTGGTGAACACGTGGTTGGCGACGAAGCGGCCCAGCGCCTGCCCCAGACGCTGCCGCTGGTTCGGGATGATGGCGGTATGGGGAATTGGTATGCCTAAAGGATGCCGGAACAGCGCGGTTACAGCAAACCAATCGGCAATCCCGCCGACGACTCCGGCTTTGGCAGCCGCCTCCAGCAGGCCGCTCCACCAGGAGACGGGCAGGGCGTAGCTGACCAGCATCAGCACCGCCATCAACACGAGAAGGCCGGTGGCTACCGCGCGATGCCGCCGGAGCGTGCGCCGCGCGAGAAAATCAGGATCGGTATCGCTCATCGCCGCGTTGTTTAGGCCGACGCGCTCTTCCGTCCAACCCACCGCAATGTTATACTATAACCTATGAGTGGCCGTTTAACCGATGAATGACCCATTGTCTCCGACCGCCGGTGCCATGCCTCGCCTGTTGCTTGCGACAGCGATCCTTGCCGTGGTCTGGGCTGCCGTGATCTGGGCATTGTGAAGCCGATCGTTCTGCACGATGTCGAGCTTCGGCACGGTGCGCGCGTCATCGTGTCCGGGCTGTCCGGCCATCTTGATCCCGGCAGCCTGACGGCGCTGATCGGCGCGAACGGTGCCGGCAAGACGACGCTGCTGAGGGCCATCGCTGGCCTGCATCCGCTGGCGAACGGACGGATCGACCGTGGCGCGCTGGCACAGTCCGATATCGCCCTGCTGCCGCAGGGCAGCCATCTCGACCGCTCCTTTCCCATTACCTGCCGCGATGTTGTTGCCCTCGGCGCCGCAAGGCTGGGTCCATTCCGCGCGGTGGGCGCCAAGAACCTGGCCGCCGCCCGGGCGGCGCTGCAGCGGGTCGGGCTGGAGGATGTCGAGAACCGGCCGATCCAGGCACTGTCGGCGGGTCAGTTCCAGCGTGTCCTGTTTGCCCGCACCATCCTGCAGGATGCGTCCCTGATCCTGCTGGATGAACCGTTCACCGCCGTCGATGCCGCGACCACGCGCCTGCTGCTGTCGGTGATCGACGACTGGCACGACCAGGGGCGAACCATCGTCGCCGTCCTGCACGACCTGGCGATGGTGCGCCGCCACTTTCCCCACACGCTGATGCTGACGCAGCAAACCGGGCTGTGGGACACACTGCCGGACATCGGTCTGCAAGCGGCCTGATGCTGGCCTTCCTGACCGAGCCCTTCACGTTGGGCTTTATGCGGCGGGCGCTGGCCGGGTGCCTG
>DAICYU010000643.1:0-257 GCA_027311485.1 Acetobacteraceae bacterium | reverse complement strand
TTCGGTGGCGGCCCCGCCGCTGGGCGTGTTCCTGGTGCTGCGTCGCATGAGCCTGATGAGCGACGTGTTGCAACACGGCGTGCTGCCCGGACTGGCGGTCGGGGCCATTTTTGCCGGCCTGTCGGTCTGGGCGATGGGTCTGGGCGGTCTTGTCGCGGCGCTGACGGTCGCGGTGCTGGCCGGGTGGCTGGCGCGCCGGACCGGCGGCCGGGAGGACAGCCAGCTTGCCGGCATGTACCTGATCGCGCTTGCCGCCG
>DAICYU010000642.1:2434-2725 GCA_027311485.1 Acetobacteraceae bacterium | reverse complement strand
GATCTGGCCCAATGCCCCCAGGCCGAAATTCAGCACGATGCCGGCCAGCGCCAGCAGCACCAGCGCAGCGAACATGCGTGGCATTTCCAGCCGGAAACTGGCCTCCAGGATACGATACGCCAGCCCCGAGGCGAAACCGCCGGACCCGGCCACCAGTTCCGCCACCACCGCCCCCACCAGCGCCAGGCCGCCGGAAATGCGCAGGCCGGACATGAAATAGGGCAGGGCGGCGGGCAATCGCAGCAGCGCCATGGTGCGCCAACGGCTGGCGCCATACAGCCGGAACAGATC
>DAICYU010000642.1:0-2424 GCA_027311485.1 Acetobacteraceae bacterium | reverse complement strand
CCGAGGCCAGCCCGGCGGCGGTGTTCGCGAACAGCGGGAAGAACGCCACGATGGTGGCGCACACCACCAGCGCGACAAACGGGTCGCCCACCCAGATGATGACCAGCGGCGCGATCGCCGGCAGCGGCGTTACCTGCAGCGCCACGGCCCAGGGCTGGATCGCCGCCTGCGCCAGACGGCTCGCCGACATCGCCACCGCCATGGCGCCGCCCAGCACGGCGGCAACCAGAAGCGCGGCGAAGGTTACCGCGAGTGTTGAAACCAAGGACCCCAACAGCCCAACCGGGTCGGCCAGGAAGGCGCCGATGATGGCGATGGGGCCGGGCAACTGGTACACCGGCATGCCGGTGACGCGCACCGCCACTTCCCACAGAACCAGCGCGAGCAGGCCGAACAGCGCGGGTGCCCATTTCATCGCAGCGCATCCTCCATCCCGCGGGCAACCTCGGCCACCAGGGCGGCATAGGCCGGGTCCAGCCTGGTTTCCGGCCCCGGTGTCAGGCGCGACTCGATTTCGCGGTCGATGCGTCCGGGCCGCGGCGTCATCAATACGATCCGGTGCGCCAGGAACGCCGCTTCGTAGATCGAGTGCGTGACGAACACGACCGTGCAGCCGGCCTGCCGCCACACGCCCAGCAGGTCGGCCTGCAGCTTGTGGCGGGTGAACTCATCCAGCGCGGCGAAGGGTTCGTCCATCAGCAGCAAACGGGGCTTGGTCACCAGTGCGCGGGCGATGGAGACCCGCATCCGCATGCCGCCGGACAGGGCGCGCGGCCGGGCGGCTTCGAAGCCAGTAAGGCCGACGCGATGCAGGGCGGCATGGACCTGCGGCATCGCCGTCCGGCGATCGATCCCGCGCAGACGTAGCGGCAGGTACACGTTGTCCTCGGCCGTCGCCCAGGGCAGCAGCGTGGCATCCTGGAACACGTAGCCGATATCCCCCGGCGCGGGTGGCCGGTCATCCCAGGTCAGGCGGCCGGTATCCGGCTGGTCCAATCCGGCAATCAGCCGCAGCAGGGTCGATTTGCCGCAGCCGGACGGGCCGAGCAGCGCGACAAAGTCGGCTTCCGACAGCCGCAGCGAGGCGTCGCGCAACGCCTCCACGCCGCCGGGAAAGCGGCGGCCGACATGACGAAGGGTCAGCACGCGGGTCGATCTGCCGGCGCATGACCATGTCGGCGGTCGAACCGCCCAATCCGGCCGGGCATGCGCAAAGCCGTTGCGCCGGCCGCCGCAGGTGTCGCGAGGCCCGTCAATGCTTCAGGTCCATCCCGACCTTCTGATCGACGAATTTCAGCGTATAGGCCTTCGTCACGTCCAAGCCCTTCGGATATACGCCCGCATCCACCGTTTCCTGATAGAACGCCGCCCAGCGGGAAGCTGTCATGGCGCCGATCCCCATCGTCATCGCATCGCCGGAATCGACGATTCCGTGCGTCTTCATCGCATTGATGCCGTACGCGATCAGCGCATCCGTCATTTCCGGATTTGCCTTCCGGATCAGCGCGTTGCCTGGCGACGGATCGCCATACAGATAGGAATACCACCCTTCGATCGACGCATCGACGAAGCGTTTCACGTAGTCGGGCCGCTGCTCGATATTCTTGTCGGACGTTGCGATCAGGCTGGAATAGCCCTGGAATCCGGCATCGGCCACCAGCAGCACCACGGGCTTGAAGCCGCCCTGCTGCTCGATCGAATACGGCTCGGAGCCCAAATAGCCCTGCTGGATCGCCGTCTTATTGGCAAGGAACGGCGCCAGATTGAAGGTGTAAGGCCGGATCTGGCTGTCGGAGTAGCCGAACCTGGCCTTCAGAAACGTCCACCAACTGACGCGTGTATCGGCGCCGATCATGATCGGCTTGCCTTTCAGCGCCGGGAAGCTGTCATCCCCCTGGTTGGGATGCGCGATCAGCACGGCGGGATCCTTCTGGAACGCCGATGCCACCGTGCGGAACGGAATGTTCTCCTTGACGAAGTTCAACGCCAGGAAGGAGTTGCCGGTGATGTTGAAATCCAGCCGCCCGGCGATCAGCAGTTGCGTATGATTGACCTGCGGCCCGCCCTGCTGGATCGTTACGTCCAGCCCATGCTTTGCATAGATGCCGGTCGCCAACGCCTGATAATAGCCGCCGTATTCCGCCTCGGCCCGCCAGTCGAGGCCGAAGGTGACTTTGTCGGCTGGCTTGCTCGCCCCCTTTTCTGCCGCCCCCTTTTCATCGGCGTGGGCGACACCATACGCCAGAAACAGACACAGCATCGTGGCCAGACCGCGCATCGAACCGTTCCTCCCCGGTGTTCGATGGCGAGAATGGCACCGAAACCGAGGGAGGCAAGATGGGAACGAACCTGAGTTTCGGATTGGCGGGGCGGCGTGCCATCGTCACCGGCCACCGTGGCGGCATCGGCGCCGCCATTCACGAC
>DAICYU010000641.1 GCA_027311485.1 Acetobacteraceae bacterium | reverse complement strand
CTGGCGCGCGGAACCGCCTTGCGCCAGTCTTGTTAAGAGGCGGACAAACGGAGGATCAAGATATGCGCGCGCACGCTTCGTGGCTGATGGTGTTGCCCCTGGTCGCCATCCTGCTGCCCGGTCCACCGGCGCAAGCACAGTTGCTGGACCGGCTGAAAGGTGCCGCGGGCATCGGACAGGGTAACACTGGCGCCGGTGCCAACCTCGGCACTACCCTGCCCGCGATTGATCAGGCCAGTACCCCCAACATCGCCGGCGTCCTGCAATACTGCATGCGCAACAACTACCTGAGCGGAGGATCGGTCGATTCCGTGAAGAACAGCCTCCTCAGCAAGGTGACCGGGTCAGGCCAGGGCACAAACGACAGCGGCTATCAGGCCGGCAACAATGGATTGCTGCAAACCGGCAACGGTCAGAACTACAGTTTGAACGGCGGTGGGATCAAGCAGCAGCTGACGCAAAAAGTCTGCGACATGGTGCTGCAGCACGCCAAGTCCCTGCTTTAGCAACGACGCAAGGCCGCTCGGCAGCCGCTCTCAACCTGCTGATTGAAAGCGGCTAAGCCACGCTGCTGATATGATTTTTTTTGCAGACCCACATAGACGACGCGCCGTGAAGCCTCTACCCTGATGGCAACCGCTGGTTAACGGTGGGCGCAATCTGGGGGAGAATGTCATGCTGGCGTACCGTATCCGAGCCGCGGTGGCCTCTGTTGTCCTGTA
The DNA here is from genome assembly GCA_027311485.1 of Acetobacteraceae bacterium. Lineage (GTDB taxonomy): Bacteria > Pseudomonadota > Alphaproteobacteria > Acetobacterales > Acetobacteraceae > Rhodopila. The sequence continues at coordinate 2,004 of DAICYU010000641.1, read as the reverse complement.
CGGCACGACCATGTCCGGCGTGCCTGCGCTGGCCGTTGAGGTGCATCATTACAGTCTAGGTTACGACCAGCCACACACAACGGGCTATGGTGTCGGTGCCGATCTGTTCGCCAACAAACTGTCCGATCTGAGCCATGGCAGCATGGTCATCGACCAGTTTCCCGGGGCCCAGCTCGGGCAGGAACCTCAGATGCTGCAGAAGGTGCGCACAGGCGACATCGACTTCATCTTCAGTTCGACTGCCAATGCTGCGACTATTTCTCCGGAATCCGGCGTTCTGTCGATCCACTACCTGTTCAGGTCAGAGACTCATCTTGTTCATGCCATCGGCGATCCGCGCCTTGTCGGTGCCGTGCGGGAGATGTTCACCGACACGGTCAAGGACGCGCACCTGCTGACGGTGCTGACCCTTGGCCTTCGCCATCTGTACGGCAAGAAGGAAATCCACAATATCGCCGATATCCGCGGCCTGAAAATCCGCGTGCAGGCGACACCGACGGAAGATGCGATGTTCCCCGCATACGGGGCGCAAACCGTTCACATGCCGTTCGGCAGCGTCTATACAAGCCTTCAGACGGGCGTCGTCGACATGGCCGAGAACGGCATCAACGTGTATGACACCAACAAGCATTACGAAGTTGCTCCGATCATGTCGCTGACCGGACATGAGGCGAATGCCAATGTCCTTCTGGTCAGCAGCAAGCTCTGGAACGCCCTGACCGATGAACAGAAGGGGTGGATTGAGGCCGCGGCGAAGGAAGTTGCGGCGAAGGAACCAGCAGCGGCGATCGCGCTAGAGGCAAAGTCCCGCGCCAAACTGGAAAAGCTCGGCGTCAAGTTTGTTGCGGACGTCGATAAATCGGGGTTCATCAAGGCGGCTGAACCGTTGCAGGACAAGATCGCTGCGCAGCTGGGGCCGCATGCAGTGAAAATCCTGGAAATCTGCAGGTCAATTCAATGACGGCTTCAATCGTCCTGGAATCCGACCGCCATCTGAAGTGGTCCGCCTTCGACGTGCTGGAGCGGGTGTTGATGGTCCTGTGCGGCCTGTGCCTGGCTGGCTTCACGCTGTCCACCCTGATCGACGTGGTCACGCGTGAGGCTGGCCACCCCTTGCTTTGGCTGCAGGAGGTGACGTCCACCTTCTTCACCTATGGCGTGTTCACCGGAAGCGCCGTGGCGACCCGGCGTAATGACCACCTGTTCCTGTCGGCACTCACCGAGAAGATGTCCGGCGCTGCTCGGCGGTTCTTTGAGGTATTCAACCGAACGGTCGTGCTGCTGGTCGGCGTGGCGATGGTGTGGTTTGGCTGGCAGAACGTGATTACCGGACTGGGAAGCTTCCGCATGCCCTCGATGCTGCCGATGTCCTATCTGTATATCGCCATTCCGGTCTGTGGCGTGCTGGTGGCCCTGTTCTCGCTGGAGCAGATCGTCAACGGACTGCGTAACGGTTTCACCGCTCCCGTTGGCGATGGTATGGTGCGGGATACCGGGCTGTGATCATGTCCAACGCTGCGCTGTTGGCGTTGATGACGGCACTGTTCCTGACGCTGGGCTACCTCGGCGTGCCGGTCGCATTCGCGCTGATCGCCGGCGTGCTGGTCGGTGCGGCCTTCACGCCGATCACGCTGCAATCGATGATGGCGCAGCTGTTCAACGGCATTGACTCGGAAGCGCTGATGGCGATTCCTTTTTTTCTGCTGGTTGGCGAGCTGATGACCTCGGCCAACGTGGTGATCCGGATCGCAGAGCTGTCGCAGGCTTTGGTGGGGCATGTGCGCGGCGGGCTGGCGCAGGTGACGACCGTCTTCTCCATGTTCTTTTCCGGCATGTCCGGATCGTCCTCGGCCGACGTGGCGGTGCTGTCACGCACCATGGCGAAGCCGATGGCGCTCACGTGGATGCGCTTCGGCAGCAGCTTGGCCGTGACCATGACGGCGCCGGGGAACATGGGCCCCAGGAAGAAGCCCAGGAAGGCGGCCGCGACGGCAGACACGACGA
>DAICYU010000640.1:2362-2732 GCA_027311485.1 Acetobacteraceae bacterium | reverse complement strand
AGCCACGCACAGCCTGGCGCCATTTCCGGCGGTATTTCCGAAGCCCTGCAAGCGCCTCGTGCTGTTCGAGATAGATGAAGCGGCTGGACCAGCGATAGGAGATCGCAAGATGGTCGAGCACGTCGAGCACGCCGGGATAGGACTCTGCCGGGAAGCCTTCGATGCCGATGCAGGTCACGAACTTGTCGCCCAACCGTGGCGTATCTCCGCCCCACAGATCGAGCCCGCCCATGATCGCATCGAGATACATGCCGGAAGTCGGGATATTCAGCTTCACGTCGATATCGCCGGTCAGGCAGAATTGCAGATAATCGACCAGCTCGTCGCGAAGATGCTGAGTCCCGATCCGGTCTTCATGCGTGTAGCTACT
>DAICYU010000640.1:0-2352 GCA_027311485.1 Acetobacteraceae bacterium | reverse complement strand
GCGCATCCGCACGACATCGCCGATGCCGTTCTCGATGGTGCCGAGCGCTTCCTTGAAGCGGGCCATGGTTCGATCCGCAACGGACTCACGGATCAGGCCATCATCATCGTAGATCAAATCGACAATCCGGCTCTGCTGCCGAAGCGGCGGAACATATTGGACCACGAAGGCATAGACGCTTTCGTAGTGCGAGCCTTCCTTCAGGAATTGCGCCCGGCGTTCCGCGTCGATCATCGCGGAGACCTTATCGGGGAAGTGCGATGCGGCCGGGGCCGGATAGCTTGAGCTGGGCAGCCGAATCGCGTCATGCCAGGAGGTCCAACCGCCACCCAGGCGGGCCAGCGTGGCATTGATCCGCTGCGTGATATAGTTCCGCTCGTCGGCCGTGGAGCTGGCAATGTCCTGGCCTTGATAGAACCAGCCGGCGAGCAGGGCACCGCTTTTGCCTTGAACCACGCCGTCATCAACAAGGGCCGCCCAATCCAGAAGATCGGCCAGCCCTTTCGTGGGATCGTTATACGGCTTGAGAGAGTGCATCGTTTACTCCGTCCGAGCTGGCCTAGACCGGGGCGAATAGTGGGATTTGTAGGTCCACTGGCGGGTGTAGATTTTCGTCATGAAGGGATCGGCCTTTGCCATAAGGCGAAAGGCCGTGATGCCGCCGAGCCATAGAAATACGGCAACGATCATCGGAACGAGATAGAAGCCGTAAACCATGAGCGCGCAGGCGAGCGCGAGCGCCAACACCGGTTCACGCTCGCCTCCCAGGAACAGCGGCGGCCGGTAAAGGACGCGATAGAAGGGAGTCCGCCGCAATGCCATGGCCTTAGCTCACCAGTGCAGCGGTCGTGAACAGCGTCGTCAGCAGGGAAGCAGCCCCGAGGATGATCGCGGCGACGAGAACTACATACATGATGCGGCGGGTAAACTCGGAAATCTCGCCGCCGAAGATGAGCATACCGCCCGAGGCCACGATACCGAGCAGGGCGAGACCATAGGCGACCGGCCCTTTGATGTCGGTTTCGAGGGTTTGAAGAGGGGTATCCCAGGGCAGGCTGCCGCCTGTCGTGGTGGCGTGCGCCAGGTTAGGCGACACGACCACGGCCGCCGCGACAGCAAGCATGTAAAGAGGCAAGTAACTCCGCCGCCTGGCGACGGCGTAGAGAGGCAAGCGATTACGTCGCATCCTGTTTCTCCTTGATCAAATCGGTGATGATTTGCAGGCCGGAATAGGCGGGCTCAGAAGGTTCCGCTTCGCCCGTGACTGCATTTTCAAAAAGATATTGCCCGTCCTCAAAGCCCCGAACGTGCAATACTTCTTTCACGCGTCGTCCCTCCGCCGTCTTGGCGATCGAAACGATGACGTTCACAGCCTCGCCAATCAGGGCGCCCATGGGCGCCGGAGTGGCTTCGGCAATAAGCTGTTCCATGCGGATCAAACCCGCCCGAGCATTGTTTGCGTGGACAGTGCAAACGCCGCCGGGATGGCCCGTGTTCCACGCCTTCAGCAGGGCAAGGGCTTCAGCGCCCCGCGCCTCGCCCAGACAAATGCGATCAGGCCGGAGCCGCATTGTCACCTTCAGGAGACGGAGCTGATCGACATTGTGCGAGGTTCGCAGCATCACATGGTTGTCGATCGTGCATTGAAGCTCCGCCGTGTCTTCGATGATGACGATGCGATGATTGGGCGAGGCTTCCGCAATGAAGCGCAAAATGGCGTTCGTCAGCGTGGTTTTGCCGGTTGTTGTGCCGCCTACCACAAGGATGTTTTGACGATCCCTTGCGGCGGTCTCGATCGCGTTCCTCTGGCGTTCGGTCATGATGCCTGAGGCAACATAGTCTGCGAGGGTGAAGACCTTTACAGCCTTGCGGCGGATCGTGAACGAGGGTGCGGAGACAATCGGTGGTATCACCGCCTCGAAACGGCTCCCATCTAACGGCAATTCGCACTCAAGAACGGGGTTTTCACGGCTGATCGTGGTGCGCAGTGTCGATGCAACTGTGCCCATCAGGGCTTCCGCTTGCATCGCGGTCATGGTGCCTACCTGTTCCATGTCGCCGCCCAGGCGGTCTATCCAGAGCGTTCCGTCTGGATTCAACATTATCTCGATAATGTCAGGTTGTTCGAGGAACGCGCAGATTTGCGGGCCGAGTTCACGGCGCAGCTTTTCGGCCATCCGCCGCTGGAACTCATCGGGCGTTACGCTGGTTGCCTGTGCGGGCGCACCATCCATATCAACTCCCCTTTCCTGGCGTTCATATCATACGCAATATCAACAGGGAAGGGAATCTGTTCCGATGCGGTTCGACTGGTTTTGCAAATTACAAATGAGTTACTTCAGGCCGCTCGGA
>DAICYU010000063.1 GCA_027311485.1 Acetobacteraceae bacterium | reverse complement strand
GCCGAAGACGCGACGGATCGGCTGGGCGAAGCTTCCCGCGGAGTATTGGGTGTTCGGTGCAGCATCCGCAAACCCGCAATCCCAGGCCGGCGCTCGGCGCACGGCATTGCCGCTCAGGCGATGGATCGCCAGCACGGTCAGCAGGATCGACGCGGTGATGAAGGCGAACACCAGCAAGCCGTTATAGGAGCTTCGGCTGGCGGCGACCGGGACGATGGTCAGCCACGAGTCGCTCAGCTGGATGGGCATGCGGGCACCGGTCAGGGCCTTGGTCACCGGCGCCAGCATGTCGATGATCACACCGGGGAACAGGCCGGCCAGCAGGCACAGCGCGGCAAACAGCAGCATGGCCGATTGCGACCAGGAATCGACCTCACGCGCCTGCGCCGCGGCCTCGGTGCGCGGACGGCCCAGGAACGCGATGCCGTAGGCGCGCACGAAGCAGGCGGCAGCCAGCGCCGCCGCCAGCGCCAGTAGCGCGCCGTCAGCGGGGATGATCAGCTTCGTGCCCCACTGCGGCAGCTCCGGGTGCAGCAGGATGGCCTGGAAGGTCAGCCATTCCGAGGCGAAGCCGTTCAGAGGCGGCAGCGCCGAGATCGCGACGCATCCAACCAGGAAAGCAAAGGCGGTGCGCGGCATACGGTGGATCAGCCCGCCCATCGCCTCCAGGTCCTTCTGGCCGGTGGCGTTCAGCACGGCGCCGGCACCGAAGAACAGCAGGCTTTTGAACACTGTGTGGTTCAGCGCATGGAACAGCGCCGCGGTCATCGCCAGCGCGGCGACGACAGGGAAACCGTTGGACCGGAATGCCAGCGCCAGCCCCAGGCCGATGAAGACGATGCCGATATTCTCGACGGTGGAATAGGCCAGCAGTTTCTTCAGATCGCGCTCCATCACCGCGTGCAGCACGCCCAGCGCGGCGGTGATGCCGCCGAAGGCCAGCACCACGGTGCCGGACCACCAGACATTGTGGCCGAGAAGGTCGAAGACGATGCGGATGAAGCCGTAGATGGCGATCTTGGTCATCACGCCGCTCATGAGCGCCGAGACCTGCGTCGGCGCCGCCGGATGGGCGAGCGGCAGCCACACATGCAGTGGTACCAGGCCAGCCTTGGACCCGGCGCCGATCAGGGTCACGATCAGCACGGCCGCCGTCAGCAGCGCGGTGTGCGGCGTTTCGCGGATGACATCGAATGTGTAGGTGCCGTCCGGTCCGGCCAGCAGCCCGAAGGCCAGCAGCAGCATCAGGCCGCTGAACGTGGCCATCAGCAGATAGACGAAACCGGCCCTGGCTTCACCGGTTCCGCTTTTACTGGCCTTGCTTTCAGCGCCCTTGCTTTCAGCGGCGGTGTCCTGTCCCTGGTGCGCCATGACCAGCGCCCAGGACGTCAGCGACATCAGTTCCCAGGCGAACAGGAAGGTGAAGGCATCGTCGGCCAGCAGCACCAGCGCCATGGCGGCCAGGAAGGCCGGATAAAATGGCAGGACCCGTCCGGGATGCTGCTCATGCCGGCCATAGCCCAGCGCGAACAGGCTGGCACCGGCGCCACCGAGACCGACAAGAAAAAGGAAGAACGCGGCGATCGCATCCATCCGCAGATGCATCCCGATCCACGGCAAACCCAGCGGCAAAATCATCTGCTCGGCCGGTGCCCCCAGGCTGGCAACCGCGGTCACGGCCAGAGAGACGCAGCACAGCAGGCTGCCACCATAGACGACGAACCGGCCGGCGGCGAACCGCGCCCCGGTCACCCCGGCCAGCGAGAGCGCAATGAGACTCAGGATGTCCCACGCCGCCGAGGTCATGCCGGTGTCTTCAGCCGGACGCCGCGGCCGCCGGTCAGGCTGGCAGCATTGTCGGCGATCAGTTCAATCCCCGCGGCGGACAGGGCGCCGGTGAGTTTCATGAGGGAATCGACATTGCCGCGGATGACACCATCACTGGCCTCCATGCGCTGGATGGTGGGCAACGACAGGCCGGACAGTTCAGCAAGGCCGCGCTGGTCGAGACCCAGCAGGGCTCGGGCGGCACGCATCTGGCCGGCGGTAATCATGTTTGATGCATCAGTTATCCGTTCTGGGATTGGAAATTGACGTGTGACGCATCAATGATCAAGAGAAACCTTGCCAGCCCCGACGATAGCAAGCCCGACGATGGCGGCACCGGTTATGCGCCACGCCAGACCGGCGCCCGCTTCGTCAGGAACGCATCCATGCCCTCCCGGAAGTCCTGGCTGTCATAGCACATCCGGATCAGGTCCTCGTCGGCCGGCAGGTTCGCCCGCAGCCGCCGCAGTGCCTCCTTCGTGGCGCGCATGGTCAGCGGCGCGTGGCCTTTCAGCACCTCGGCCAGTTCGGTCGCCCGCGCCTCCAGCGCCGGCACGTCCGCCAGCACCTCGGTCACCAGCCCGACCGACAGCGCCTCCTCGGCCGAGAACAGCCGCGCGGTGAAGATCATTTCCACCACCCGCGCGGAGCCGACCAGCGCGGTCAGCCGAGCGATGTTGGACATGGAGAGGCAGTTGCCGAGGGTGCGGGCGATGGGGAAGCCGAAGCGGGCATTGGCGGCTGCGATGCGGATATCGCACGCCGCCGCGATCCCGGCGCCGCCACCGGTGCACGCCCCGGCGATGGCGGCGATCGTCGGCACCGTGCAACGCTCGATCGCACCCAGCACACGGTCGATACGGGCTTCATAGGCCAGCGCGTCGTCCGGGGAGGAAAACGCGCGGAACTGGTTGATATCCGTCCCGGCGGCAAACGCCTTGTCGCCGGCGCCGGTGACGATCAGCGCGCGCACGTCACCTGGGTCGGCGGCGATCGCCGCCAGACGCTCATACATTGCGAAGGTCAGCGCGTTGCGCGCCTGCGGCCGGTTCAGAACGACACGGCCGATGCCATCATGCGTTTCATACAACAGATCGTCGGACATCAGACCCTATTCCCCAAACATCGAACCATTGTGCTCCCCCAACCGCGGCGAGTCGCCTGCCGGCTCAGGCCGCTGCCCGTCGAAGCTGATCGGCAGCCCAACCACCCGCACCCCGCTGCCGGGCAGCGTGCGCAGCATGTCCATCGCCTGCAACTGATCCGAGGCGGCGAGTTCGGCGATGTCGTTCACCGGCGCGCAGGGTACGCCGGCCTCCCCGATGATGCCCAGCCATTCCTGCCGACCCCGGGTCAGCAGCACCGGCTGCATCACCGCCACCAGAGCCTCCCGGTTCGCCGCGCGCTTGCGCCCGTCGGAAAACAGCGGATGGTCGCACCAGTCCGGGTGCCCCATCGCGCGGGCCAGCTTGACGAACAGGCGGTCGTTGCCGGCGGCGATGCACAGCGGCCGGTCGGCGGTTTCGAAGATCTGGTAGGGCGCGAGGGTTGCGCTGGCCGCGCCATGCCGCTGCGGCACGGTCCCGGTTGCCAGGTAATTGTTCAGTGGCCCTTGCACCCAGGCCACCGCGCTTTCGAACAGGGACGCATCGACCACGCAGCCAACGCCGGTGCGGTCACGCTGCTGCAGCGCCGCCAGGGCGCCGATCACCACCCACATGCCGGTGGCGGTGTCGTTGATCGCCGGGGCGCAGAAGGTCGGCGGGTCTGCCGGCCGGCCGGTCAGGGTGACCACCGCGCCATAGCATTGCAGCAGCGGGTCGAAGCCCGGCGCCGCCCGCAACGGCCCCGCGGCACCGAAGGCCCAGATCGAGCAGTAGATCAGCCGCGCATTCTCGGCCCGCATCACCGCCGGGCCGATGCCGAGTTCATCGACGATCCCCGGCCGCAGGTTCTGGATCAGGATGTCGGCGTCGCGCACCAGTTGCTTCAGGCGAACGACATCGGCGGCGTTCTTGATATCCAGCGTCACCGACCGCTTGCCGCGATTATTGCTGCGGAAGCTGACCGAATCCCCATCGACGAACGGCGGTCCCCACAGGCGCGCATCGTCGCCGCCATCCGGGCGCTCCACCTTGATGACGTCGGCGCCCATGTCCGCCAGGATCACCCCGGCCAGTGGACCGGCCAGCGCCTGGCCGAGTTCCACCACGCGGATGCCGTCCAGCGGCCCGGCCATCAGTCGAGCCCCAGGCGGGCGCGGAACGGCTCATCACGCAGGCTGAACTCCTGCCCGTTCAGATCGTCCGCCGCCGCGGTGCACAGATAGACGATCGCCGCCGCCGGATGCGCCACGGGCGTCAGGTTCTGCCGCGGGATCTGGCTGACCGGGTTCACCCCCGACGCCCGGATCAGCACCTGCATGTCGGTGTCCGTCGTGCCGGGCTGGAAGCCGAACACGCGGATGCCCTTCCCTGCGGTTTCCAGCGCCACCGCGCGCGTCAGCATGTGCAGGCCGGCCTTGCCGCTGCAATACGCGCTCCAACCTTCCAGCGGGCGGATGGCCGCGCCCGAGGACACGTTCACGATGGTGCCGCCACCGGCCGCCAGCATGCCCGGCAGCACCGCACGGATCACGTGGTAGGCGCCGGTCAGGTTGATATCGATGTTGCGTGCCCAGGCGGCCGGATCGCTCTCGGCAACGGAGACGATCGGCTCGATCACGCCGGCATTGTTGACGACAGCATCCAGCCGGCCGAACCGTTCCGTCGTCGCCGCCACCAGCCGCTCGACCGAGGCAAAGTCGGATACGTCGCACGCCATCGCCGCGGCATTGGCGCCGACCGACTGCGCCACCTGTTCGGCCAGCGCCCCGTCGCGTGCGGTCAGCATGACGTTGGCGCCCGCCGCCTTGCCCAGCGCGACCGCCGCCGCGGCGCCGATGCCGCGGCTGGCGCCGGTGACGATGATGACCTTGCCATCCAGATTGCCCATTCGCTTTCTCCCCTACGTTCCCTTGCTTTACGAAACGGCGCGCGTGGCGGCAAATTCGCGCCAATACGATCGGAGGAAACGATGCGCGTATCCATGACCCTGCCCTGCCATGACTGGGCGGCCTGCGGCCCCGCCGCCGCCCAGGCCGAGGAGGACGGCTTCGACAGCGTGCAAAGCAATGAGTTGAAGCACGATCCGTTCACGCCACTGGCGTTTGCCGCGCTGGCGACACAGCGGGTGCAGCTTGTCACGTCGGTCGCCATCGCCTTCCCGCGCAGCCCGATGGTCGTCGCCAATCAGGCGTGGGACCTGCACACCCATTCGAAAGGCCGGTTCGTGGTCGGCCTGGGCAGCCAGGTGAAGGCGCACAACGAACGCCGCTTCAGCACGCCGTGGATCGCCCCCGCCGCGCGCCTGGGTGAGTATGTCGAATCCTTGCGCGCCATCTTCCGCTGCTGGGAGCATGGCGAGAAGCTGAACTATAAAGGCCAGTACTACAACTTTTCCCTGATGACGCCGGAATTCTCGCCGCCGCCGCAGCACCGCCCGGTGCCGCCCGTGGCGATGGCGGCGGTCGGGCCGCTGATGCTGAAGACCGCCGCCCGTGTGGCCGACAGTGTCCGGCTGCACAGCTTCGCCACGCGGGCCTATCTGGAGCAGGTTGTCCGCCCGCTGCTGGCGCAGGAACTGGAAGCCGCCGGCAAATCCTTCGAGAATTTTGAGATCACCGGCGGCGGGTTCGTCGCCACCGGACCGGACAAGGCGGCGGTGCGGGAAGCCGCCGAGAAAATCCGCTACCGCGTCGCCTTTTATGGCTCGACTCCCGCCTACCGCGGTGTTTTCGATCTGCACGGCGTCAGCGATCTGGGCGTGAAGCTGACCGAAATGTCGAAGCAAGGGAAATGGAAGGACATGGCGGCACAGGTGCCTGATGACGTGCTCGACCTGTTCGTCGCCCGCGCGACGTATGACGAGCTGCCGGCGGCGATCGAAAAGCGCTATGGCGGCATCGTCGATACGGTGTCGATCGACTTCACGCCGGAGACCAGCGTTGCCACACGCCGCGCCACCATCGAGGCGATCCAGCGCATTCCCAGCACGTTCAGATCGTTTCGTCCTGCCTGAAACGGTGTGGGCGGTGTGATCGGCCTTCAGGCCGGCACAATCTCCACCTGGTTCGTATTATAGGTCGTCGCCCCGGAGGGCGCCGCGCGATCCGTCGTCAGCGCATTGGCGCAGCCGGTGGTATCGGTGCCGTTTTCATCCGGGGTGAACCAGGCGCCTTCCTTGATCGACACCACGCCCGGCGCGATCCGGTCGGTCACCTGCGCCGGCAGCACGGTGGCGCCGATATCGTTGTAAACCCGCACCGTCTGGCCATCGACGATGCCGCGCTCGGCGGCATCCGCGGGATGCATCCACACCGTATCCGGATCGACCCGCGCCAGCCCCGGCTGGTTGCCGTGGATGCTATGCGTTCGCGCGCGTGATTTCGGCGTGCACAGGCTGAGTGGAAACCGCGTCGCGTCGTCGCCGGGCGCGAACCAAGTGGGTATCGGCGGGATCACGCCCAGTCCATAAGGGTTGGGATTGGCCGCCAGGGTGGTCGCGTAAATCTCGATCTTTCCGGACGGCGTCTGGAACGGATGGGTTTCCGGCTCCCGGATCTGCGCGGCGAAAGCCACCGGATCGACGGGCGGCGGAAAGCGGGCCACGCCCGCGGCGGCGAACGCATCAAAATCATCCACCACGTCGCGGGTCAGTTCGCGCAGCCATTCGGCCTCGGACCTGTCGTTGTACCCGTTGATGCCGACGCGGCGTGCCAGCGCATCGAAGATGTCGAAATCATTGCGGCATTCATACATCGGTTCGACCGCCTGGCGCATATAGATTGCGTAGTGACCGGCACCTGCCCACGGCGTATGAACGTCGTTTCTCTCCCAAAAGGTCGTTGCAGGCAGGACGATGTCGGCAAGCCGAGCGGTTGGGGTGAGGAAATGATCCTGGGTGACGAAGAATTCGATTTTGTCGAGTGAGGATGCTATTTTCGTCGTATTGGGGCACTGGTTGAACAGGTTGCCGCCGGAGGCGTAGATCATCCGTATATCCGCCGGATACCCGGCGGCGGTTCCGCGCGCCAGCAGATCGGCCAGCAGCGGCGATGCGACCTTCGAATCGATTGGGTTTTTCCCCGCCGGCAGGCTGCGGATACCCGCTCGGCCCGTCGCCCCGTTGCTGACGCCGGAACTGCCGCCGCTGACCCCGACATTGCCGGTAATCGCCGCCAGGGCGTAGGCCGCGCGATGAAACTGCTCGCCATAGACGGTGCGGCCGGGTGCGTAGCCGGCCTGGATCGCCGCCGGCTTCGTCATCGCGAATTCGCGGGCCAGGCGCCTGATCGTTTCGGCCGGGATACCGGTGATGGCGGCAGCCCATTCCGGCGTCTTCGGCTGACCGTCAGACAGGCCCAGCAGGTACGACCTGTATGAAGCGCCGGTCGGCGCGCCTTCGGGCAGGTGTTCGTCGTCGAACCCCAGGACGTAACGGTCGCAGTAGGCCTGATCGTGCAGGTTTTCCGACACGATCACGTAGGCCATCGCGATCAGTGCTGCGGTGTCGGTCGATGGGCGGATGAAGACGTGTTCGTCCGCCAGTTGCCGGCTCGTCATCGTCACGCGCGGATCAACGCACACGATCCGAGTGCCATGCCGTTTCGCATGCTTCAGAAACGACATCGTGCCGGTGCCGAACGTACCGTCACCCGGGCTCCATCCCCACATCAGGATCAGCTTCGAGTTGACAAAATCCGACGGTTCCCGCCCTGCCGACTTGTAATCCTTGCCGCCGTAGGTGACGCGCACCGAGAAGACCTCGGCCTCGGCCGACATGTTGGACCATAGCTCGGTGCAGCCGCCGAACATGTACAGGAACCGTTGCGCCGCGACGCGCCCGTGCAGCATGGACTGGCTGCCGGTGCGCGAGGCATCCAGGATCGCGGCGTTGCCGTAGGTCTGTCGGATCCGCAGCATCTCCCGCGCGACGGTATCCAGGGCTTCATCCCAGGTGATCCGCTCAAACTGCCCGGACCCGCGCGGGCCGGTGCGGCGCATCGGGTATTTCAGCCGGTCCGGATGATAGGTGCGCTCGATCTGCCCGACGCCGCGGGCGCACGCCGGCAGCGGCGGATGCTCGGGGTTCCAGCGCCGGGCGTCGGTGGAGATATGGACGATGCGGCCGTCGCGGACATGCGCGTTGACGACGCAACGGCCGCCGCAATTGTGGCCGCAGGTGCTGGTGACAATGGTTTCGCCCGGCTTCGGTTCGGCGCGCGGCGCCTCATAGACCGTCGCGCTCATGCCGGCATTGCGCACACGACGTTCACCAGCGCCTGCTGCCCGGCGCGCACCGCGGCGGCGGCGCGTTGCAGCGCGGCCGGCAGGTCGGCGGGACGCTCCACCCGTTCCCCATATCCATCGTGGGCGGCCACGATCTTCTCGAAGGCGGGTGCCGGCAGATCAGCGAGGTAACGCCCGTCGTCCTCGGCCGCCACACCCCGCGCGTACATGTCCAGCGTCGCGCGCCGGACAGCGCCATACAGCGCATTGTTGTAGATCACGGTCAGCACCGGCAGGTTCTGCATCTGCGCGGTGTAGTGACACGCCGTCGGGTTGGCGAACATGTAGGCGCCATCCCCCAGCACAGCCACAACGAGGCTTTCCTGCGATGCAAGCTTGACGCCAAGCGCGGCGGGAAATCCCCAGCCGAGGCCGCCGGCGTCGCTGAGCGCGAACAGGCTGCCGGGCGTGCGCAGCGGGCAGTATTCCTGCCGGAACGAATATTCGCTGATAATCTTCGTATCGCTGTCGATCACGTCCCGCAGGCAGGCATTCAGCCAGGGCAGCGTGATAGACGCAGCTTGTCCAGCCGTTTCTGCCTCCTGCCGCCAGCCGGCATGCAGCGCCCGCGACCGCTCCCGCAGCCGCTCGGCCCGTTCCGCGACATGCTGGGTGGAGCGTTGCGCCAACGCGGACTCCAGCGCCTCCAGAACGGACAGGCAGGTCGCGGTGATGGTGAGGTCGGACGGGAAGCTGCGCATCGGCAGGCGGCTGTGCAGCGGATCCTCGCCGATCTGCGCGATCCGGGCATGAGTGGGTGGCGATTCCTTGCTGGGCAGCCAGGGGACATCGGTATCAAAGACGATGACCAGGTCGGCATCCTTCAGCAACGGCCCGGGCGAGGAGCCCTGGAACATCGGATGCTCGGCGCCCAGCGCGAAATACCGCGTGTTGTAGGGAATCACCGGCAATGCCCAGGCCTCGGACAGCCGGGACAGGACGGTGCTTTCGCGCGGGTCCTTGCCCAACATGCCGGTGATGACCAAAGGATTGCGGGCCGCCGCGATCCAGTCCGCCAACGTTTCGATATCCTGTCCCCGCGGTCCCGGCGCAGCCGGACCCACCCGGCGCTCGCGGTTGCTGTCCGGCTGCTGCAACAGCACCTCACCCAGCACCTCGCGCGGCAGACTTAGATACACCGGGCCTTGCGGTGATGCGCAGGCGATTTCCAGCGCCCGGTCGACGGTCGTCGCGGCCTGGTCGCCACGCTTCATTTCATAGTCCCACTTGACCATCTCGCGCAGCATGCCCGCCTGGTCGAACATCTCCTGCGCCCAGTGGATATGCACGCTGCGGGATCCCTCGGCACCATGCTCGGTGAAGGGCGTGCGGCCGGAGGTCAGCAGCATCGGGATACGATCGCGGCTGGCGTTGATAAGCATGTTGATGGCGTTCGCCGTGCCGACATTTGTGTGCAGCATCACTGCCTGCGGCCGTCCGGTCACCGCCGTGTAGCCGTGGGCAATGCCGACGGCCGCGTTCTCGTGCGGAATGACCATCGGCTTGGGCACCCGGCGATTGGTCTTGGCGGCGCGGGCGAACGCCTCAACGATCGGGGCAAAATCGGTGCCTGGATTGGCGAACAGATGCTCGATCCCGTGCGCGGCCAGTGCCTCCAGAAAGGCTTCGGCGGCAATGCGTTCATTCATGCGGTCTGTCCTGCTGCGTGTATGGCTTGCCAGATGCGTTCCGGTGTCGCGGGCATGTCGATATGGGTGACGCCCAGCGGGGCCAGGGCATCGAGGATCGCGCTGATCACCGTCTGCGGCGCGGCGATGGCGCCGGCCTGCCCGCAGCCCTTCACCCCCAGCGGGTTCGCCGTGGTCGGCACGCCCGAAAGCACCACGGTCAGGTCCGGCAGATCGGCCGCGCGCGGAATCTGGTAGTCCATGAACGACGCGCTGAGCATCTGGCCGGACCCGGGATCATAAACGGTATGTTCCATCAACGCCTGGCCGATGCCCTGGGCCAGCCCGCCCTGCACCTGCCCGATTGTCAGCATCGGGTTGATGATCGTCCCATAATCATCGACGGCGGTGTAGCGATCCAGCGTGACCAGCCCGGTTTCCGGATCGATCTCGACCTCGGCCACGTGGCAGCCGTTCGGGAAGGTGATGATGTCGAGCAGGTTCCAGACGTAGGTATCCAGGGGCGGGTCGCCCGCGGACGGATCGCGGGCCGCCCGCGCCACCGCGGGCAGGTCGATCGAGCGCCCCTGCGCCTGGAACTGCCCATTTACGAACGATACCTCCTGCACGCTTGCCTGCAGCAGGCGGGCGGCGATCGGCGTGGCCTTGGCGATGACCTGCTGCGCTGCCCGGAACAGCGCTGCCCCGCCCATGTGCATGGAGCGCGCCCCGCCATGGCCGTTGCCCTGCGGGATTTCCGCGGTGTCTGCCTGGATGTAGCGAAATTGCGCCAGCGGGATGCCCAGCAGGTCGGCGGCGATCTGTGGAAAGGACGTCTCGTGCCCCTGGCCGTTGCTTTGGGTGCCGACCAGGATCGCCACCGTGCCGTCATCCAGGAACCGCAGTTCCGCGCCTTCGTTCGGCGCGCCGCGGGCGGTTTCCAGGAAGCAGGCGACGCCCAGGCCACGCAGCCGGCCGCGTGCCTGACTGGCGGCGCGGCGCTGAGCAAAGCCGTTATGGTCCGCCAAGGGCAGAACATCGTCGATATTGGCGGCGAAACGTCCGCAATCAACAACGGCGCCGAGCGCCTTTTGATACGGAAAGAAATTGATGAGGTTGCGGCGGCGAAGGTCGATTGGGTCGAAGCCGCATTGATTGGCTGCCTGGTCGATCAGCCGTTCGATCAGATAGTTCGCCTCGGGCTTGCCGGCGCCGCGATAGGCATCGATCGGCGCGGTGTTGGTGAACGCGGCGCGCACATCCATGAAGATCGCTGGTATGACGTAGCCGCCGCCCATCGCCGCGGCCGGCGCGTTGGTGGAACTACCCGGCCCTCCGGCGGACATGTAGGCGCCCAGGCCGGCGATGGTGCTGACATCCAGCGCCAGGAACCGCCCGTCGGCGTCCAGCGCCAGGCGGGCGCGGGAGATATTGTCCCTGCCCTGCGCGGTGGAAACGAAATCCTCGCCGCGCTCCTCCACCCATTTCACCGGGCGGCCGAGTTTGCGCGCGCACCAGAGCAGCATGACCCATTCCGGATACAGCGCGTTCTTGATGCCAAACCCACCGCCGACATCGGGCGCGGAGACCCTGACGGCGTCGCGCGGGCAGCGGAGCACCGCGTCGGCAAGCTGGTCACGGATGGCGTGCACGCTGGCGGCGGAAACGAAAAGGTCATAGGTTCCGTCACGCCATTCGCCGATAGCGGCGCGGGTTTCGATCGGCGCGATCACCAGGCGGTTGTTGACGACCGAAACGTCCGCCACGTGCGCCGCCGTGGCGAAGGCCGCCTGCACCGCGGCCTGATCGCCACGCTGGAAACGAAACGACTCGTTGCCGGTATCCCAGATCTGTGGCGCGCCGGGCTGCAAGGCCGCCGCTGCGTCCACCACTGCCGGCAGGGGCGTGTAATCCACCACCACCTGTTCGGCCGCGTCACGTGCCTGAACGGCCGTTTCAGCAACGACGAACGCAACCGGATCGCCGACGTGCCGGACCCGTCCATTCGCCAGCGCCGGACGTGGCGGCACGATCATCGGCGCCACGGTCGCCACCTGGGTGGCGCACGGCAGGTCGCCGAGGTCGGTGATATCCTGATACGTGTAGATACCCAGCACGCCGGGCATGGCCCGCGCCGCCGCCGCATCGATCTCTCCGATCGCGGCGTGGGCATGCGGCGATCGGACCACCTGTGCCCAGGCCTGACCGGGCCGGTTCACGTCATCGACATAGAGTGCCCGCCCGGTCAGGAAGCGGGCGTCTTCCAGTCGCCGTGTGGACTGCCCGATGAACGGCGCCATTCAGAATCCCAATGTGTCTGCCAGACCATAGCCCTGAGCAAGATCGCGCAGCTTGTTCCAGGTGGCGTCCTCGATCGGCACGCCGTTCTTCCGGCGGTCCTGTTCCTTCCGGTATTCGATTTCACCCGGGTAGAACACCTCGGTGAAGCCCTGCGCCGGCGGTGTGGCCTTCAGATATTGAGCAAACTCGGTAACTTCCTGGCGGAACGTGTCCAGGTCGCGGAACGCCGCCACGTTGAACACGGCGATGAAGCAGCCGTCATTGTGCCGCCCGGTCGGTTCCACGCCGAAGCCAAGCCCGGTCAGCAGTCCGGAGAGGATTTCCACGATGGCGGCCAGCCCGGTGCCCTTATAGCCCTCGGTGCCGCCCAGCGGCAGCAGTGCGCCGCCGGACTTCAGCACGCGGGGATCGGTGGACGGCCGACCCTCGGCATCAATCAGCCAGCCGGTTGGCACCTGATCACCGCGCGCGGTGGCGACGTTGATCTTGCCGGCGGCGGCGGCCGATGTCGCCATGTCGAACACCAGCGGGCCGTCCAGGTTT
>DAICYU010000639.1:2277-2732 GCA_027311485.1 Acetobacteraceae bacterium | reverse complement strand
ATCTGCGGGGAACCGATATGACGCTGCTGAAACGTCAGCCAGTCGCGATAAACATACCCGTTGATAATCCGGCGGGAGCCGACATGGTGGTTCCTCGGCGCTGTGAACGGCGGGTCGGCAAGCACCGAGACGAAAGGCCGGCCAAGCAGGTCCCAGAGATTTGTGCCGCCCGATTCCAGTCGACAGCCGACGCCGGCATACCCCCAGCCGAAGGCGATGCCTTCACCGGCCCGCCGTTCGAGCAGGGACAACGCATCGGGACGGCGCAAATCGATAACATGGCCGGCCAATCCCAGCGGGCGCAGGTATTCCATGAAGCGCGCGCTTTGCACGGCGAGGATTTCATTGCCGTTGTCGCCGACGATCGCGACAACATTACGGGGCAGCGCACTCATGCCACGCCGATGCCTGCTCCAACATGCGCGCCAATGCTCATTGACGCCTTCCCGGCCAGT
>DAICYU010000639.1:0-2267 GCA_027311485.1 Acetobacteraceae bacterium | reverse complement strand
CCGGCAGGCTGCGCCACGCGGGACAGGGCTGTGCAGACCCGCGCCAAGTCACGGCGGCTCAGATCGACGAAGCAAGGCAGCCCGATCGTCCGCGCGCCGAGCCGTTCGGTTATCGGCAGGCTCTCACGCGGGCAGTCCAGGAAAGCGGTCTCGACCTGCAGGCCGCGACCCCACCAGTTGCGCGTCGCGACACCCATGCTGGCAAGGTCCATTGCCACCGCCGCGACGTCCCCGAAGCTGGAATCCAGCTGAACGACGCAGGTGGACGTGGCGTAATCGCCCAGGTTCGGCATCAGTGTGACTCCGCCGCATGCGCCCAAAGCCTTGCGGTAGGTCTGCGCGATGCCAAGCCAGCGTCCGCGTGTTTCCGGCCAGAAATCCAGTCCCGCCAGGGCGACGGCGGCGGCGTATTCACTCATTTTGCCATTCGTGGCTGGTACCCGCGCCTCCCGCGCGCCCCAGAAGCCGAAATTGGCCCTGCGGTGGATTTCGACGATGAGCGATGCATCGCGGGAGACGATGAAGCCGCCTTCGCCGGCACCGAGGACCTTGGTCGCGTGCAGGCTGACGACCGTGGGCACCAGAGTCGGCGCAGCCGTGTCGAATCCAGCCGCCGCATCAATCACGACCGGAATGCGGGTCTGCTCGTGAAACACGTCCCAGCCGCGGGTATCGATCGGCGATCCGAACGGCGCAACCGGCATCACCGCGCCGATGCGGTGCGTGCCAAGCCGGTCGATTGCCGCCAGCGCGGCGGCAGGGGCAAGCGCCCAGGTCTTCGGATCGACGTCGAGGAAATACGGCTTCAGCCCGGCGGCCACGGCGGCATGGGCCGAGGCGGCGAACGTCCACGCCGGCATCAGGCACAGCGTTCCCGGCTGCACCCCAAGTGCGGACAGCGCCAGACTCAATCCGACGGTTGCGTTGGACGTCGTCGCGATGGTGCCGGCCGGCAGGCGGAAATGGGCGGCCAGTCGGTCCTGCAACAAACGCACCAGAGGGCCCTGATTCGCATAGACCCGGCTGGCATCAATCCGCTCGAGATATGGCAGCAGGCTTGCCGCCGGGGGCAGCAGCGGGCGTGCGACAGAAATCGGGTGCGCGTTGCTCCCGCCATCGATTCTGGGTTGGGTCATGTCGTTCCTGCCTGTTTACGGGTCGGCGCGGTGCGTGCGCGTAAAATTCGCCTTGGAAAATCCAGCGACGACGGCGTCATTCGCGCTTATCACCACTTGATTTTGCAGGATGGAAGCCTCTGAATTTATGCGCATATCAGGTTACTTATGCCTGGAAATCGCACACATTACGTCCCGCATAATTCCGAAAAGTCAAGGAATTTCGCAACGATGGCGAACCCTTCGGAGACGGCAAACGTGTCCTGCTTCGCCCGATCCTGAAGCCCGGCAGTGCCGGCAGCAGCCGGCACGCCCCGCCGCCTACGGGACAGTCATCCAAAGCGGTGCCATCTGACTGAACCAGCGGCCAGGTCCAAGCGCCCGTGCCGTTTTTCGGACGACCCGGGCCGAACCGGCCGGCCTACTCCGCCCGGTTCGGTTCGTGCTTGCCGTGCTCCTCATGCACCGGCCGCCACGCCCGGCCGTCCCGGGCCATCAACGCATCCGCCTCGGCCGGCCCATCACTGCCGGACACATAATTCGGAAACCTGGCCGGCTTGTGCTTCGTCCATGCCTCCAGCACATCGCCAACCACGCGCCACGTGTCCTCGACCATGTCGGCACGGTTGAACAACGTCTGGTCCCCGGTCATCACGTCGTAGATCAGCGTCTCGTAGCCGATATTGGCTTCCTTCGGGAACCAGTCGGCATACTTGAACGCCATCCGAACGGCCGCCAGGTCAACCACCGGGCCGGGACGCTTGACCTCGAACTGCAGCTCGATCCCCTCATCCGGCTGAATGCGGAGTAACAACCAGTTCGGCGGCAACGCCGCAACATTGGTATCCTCAAACGGCGCAAACGGCGCCGGCTTGAAGCGGATGGCGATCTCGCTCATGCGGCGAGACATGTGCTTGCCGGTGCGCAAATAGAACGGCACACCAGCCCAGCGCCAGTTGTCGATCGCCAGCCGCATCGCGACATAGGTTTCGGTGTGGGAGTGCGAATCAACGTCCTTTTCCTGCCGATACGGCACCGCGCCGTCCGCACCGCCGCCATACTGGCCCCGCACCGCATCCTCGGGGGCCACGGTGCGCATCGCGGTAAATACGTCCGTCTTGCGGCTGCGCACCGCATGCGCATCAAACCCGG
>DAICYU010000638.1 GCA_027311485.1 Acetobacteraceae bacterium | reverse complement strand
TGGATACACTCTGTACGCTAAATTCGCCCACATCGATGGCCTGAGCAACGGCGGCGACGTGCGGATTGCCGGCGTGAAAGTCGGCACGGTCACCGGGGAGCGTCTTGATCCCAAGACGTTTGAGGCGGTCGTATCCATGTCCATTCAGGACGGCGTGGAGCTTCCGAAGGATACCGGTGCCGAGATCACCAGCGAAAGCCTGCTTGGTGGGAAGTATATCTCACTCTCGCCCGGCGGCGACGCGGCCAACCTGAAGCCCGGACAGTCGATCACTATCACGCAATCCTCAGTCAGCCTGGAGGAATTGCTCGGAAAGTTCATCTTCAGCGTCACCAGCCTGAACAGCAGCAAGAGCGGCCAGACCAACAAGCCTTCGACGGAAGGGTCCAGTGCAGGCGGTGCGGCATCGGGCAGTTCCGGCCACGACAGTGGGGGCGGGTTGCCGCCGCTTGGAAAGTGATCCCGCCGCCGCCAACGCAGTGGCCGGGGCTTGACGGCAACGCGGTCGGCTGCCGCGAGAAGCTGAAGATGCTGACCGAGAACTATCAGGAGGTCGCACAGGTGCTGCAGGACGCGTTCGAGGACGCCATCCTGATGGGGGTCGAGGAACAGGCGATGCGGCAGGTCCTGGCCGATATCGTGGCTGGGCTTGTGTCGCCGAAACGGCGCGGGCCATGATATCGAAACGGCGCGGGCCATGATATCGAAACGGCGCAGGTCATGATGAAACGCCTGCTGGTGTTCGTGCCGCTGCTGCCGGTTGCGGCGCTGGCCCAACCGGCGCCGGTGCAGCACCAGCCGTTGCCGTCGCCACAGCAGCCCTGGCGGCAGGATTCTCTGCCGCCCGTGCAGCAGCAATGGCAGCAGGAGGGTGAGGCACCGACGCCGTCTCCCAATGCACCGGTACCGCCCGCCGCTGGATCATCGCCGACCGCCTCGGACCAGACGAACCCGGCAGCGCCGCCAGCGGAGCAGGGGCCGGCGACGTTTTCCCGTCCGAACGTGTGGGTGCCGGCAAAGCAGGCAACGATCCAGGCGTTGGACAAGATCGACGCGCAATCCAAGGACCTGACGGTCAAGGTCGGCGAATCGGCGACCTACGGCTCGCTGACGATCACGGTGAAGGCCTGCGTCCTCCGGCCATCGGATCAGCCAGCGGACGCCGCTGCCTATCTGGTGATCACAGACAGTCATCCTGGCGCGAACGGATTTTCCGGCTGGATGCTGCACAAGGAGCCTTCGGTTTCAATGATGCAAAGCCCGATCTACGACATTCGGGTCGTGGGGTGCACCTGAGCCATGGACACGCTGCCGCCGTTCCGCCGAGCCGCTTTGATGCTGGACATGGACGGCACGCTGATTGATCTGGCGCCAACGCCAGACGCCGTGGTGGTGCCGGCAGGCCTTCCGGACACGCTGGCGTCACTCCGTGAAGCGCTGGATGGTGCGCTGGCCATCGTGACCGGCCGGCCAATCGAAACCGTCGATCACCTTCTGGGCGATGCCCCCGGTGCGGTCGCGGGTGAGCATGGCGGCGCCGTCCGTCGCTCACGCGTCGGCGCCGTGGAGCGGCCGGGGTTGCCGGCCCCGCCCGCCGCCTGGCTTGAGGAAGCGGAGCGTCTGGTCGCCCGGTTTCCCGGCGCGCTGCTGGAGCGCAAGAGCCGCGGCTTTGCGCTGCATTACCGTTTGGCACCGGACGCGGAGCCGGTGTTTCTGGCTGCCCTGCAGGAGATGGTGGGCAGTTCTCCGGCGTTTCAGATCCTGCCGTCGCACAAGCTGTGGGAAGTCCGTCCGATCGGTGCGGACAAGGGTGGCGCCGTCCTGGCGCTGATGGAAAAGCCGCCGTTTTCCGGCCGTGTGCCGGTGTTCATCGGCGATGATGTCACCGACGAAGATGGAATGCGCGAAGCCCGCAAGCTGGGTGGCGCTGGCTTCCGTGTGGATGCGGTGTTCGGCGAGCCGGAGGGCGTGCGCGCCTGGCTGCGCCGGTGCGCCGCGGCTGGCGATTGGGCGCCCCTGGGGACATGAGGCTGCGCGATTTTCAGGTTTTCACCTTCGACTGCTACGGAACGCTGATCGACTGGGAAACCGGGATCTACGAGGCACTGACGCCCCTGCAGGCGCGTGCCGGCTTCGAGCCGTCCCGCAATGCGGTGCTGGAGACCTTCGCTCGGCTTGAGGCCGGGCAGCAGGCACTGACTCCGTCAATGCCATACGCGGCGCTGCTGGCTGAGGTATATCGGCAGATCGCCACCGAATGGGACATCCAAGCGAGTTCAGCCGACGCCGCGGCGTTCGGCGCTTCAATCGGTGACTGGCCGGCGTTTCCCGACACGGTCGAGGCGTTGCGTTACCTGAAGCGGCATGTCCGGCTGGTTATCCTGTCGAATGTGGATCGGGACAGCTTCGCGGCCACCAACCGCCGCCTGGGCGTGGAATTCGATGCCATCCATACGGCGCAGGATATCGGGTCCTACAAGCCAGACCCTCGGAACTTTGCCTATCTGCTGACCCGCCTTGCCGAGGGTGGGTTCGACAAGAGTCGCGTCCTGCATGTCGCCCAAAGCCTGTTCCACGACCATGTTCCGGCCAATGCCGTGGGTTTGGCGTCGGCCTGGATTGACCGGCGTCACGGTATCGGCGGCTGGGGGGCCACGGCGCCGGTCACGGGCGATGTGCGGTATGATTTCAGGTTCGCCAGCCTGGAAGACCTGATCGCGGCGCATCGGTCGGA
>DAICYU010000637.1 GCA_027311485.1 Acetobacteraceae bacterium | reverse complement strand
ACAATGGCAGCATCGTCGGGCAGACCGCGCTGGGGAATATCGGCTCGGTCGGCACGCTCAGCAACAATGGCGTGATCAGCGGGACATCCCTCGGCGTTATCACCATCGGGTCCATCACCGCCCTGAACAACAACGCCGGCGGCAGCATCGTCGGCACCGCCGGCCCGGGCCTGGTGAACCAGGGCGGCATCGGCACGCTGGGAAACGCCGGGTCGATCAGCGGCGCCTCGTACGGTCTCGTCAACACCGGATCGATCGGGGCGCTGACCAACAGCGGCACGATCACCGGCAGCCAGGCCGCGATCCTGAATGCCGGCGTGATCGGCGGCGGCGCGACCGGGATCAGCAACACCGGTACCGTGGGCGTGCTGAGCAACAGCGGCACGATCAGCGGCACCAGCAACGCCATCAGCAGCAACGGGATTCTCGGTTCGATCGACAATACCGGAACAATCGCCGGCAATATTTCAGTTTCGGGACAGGGTCTGGCGGTCACCGGCGGCAGCTTCGGTGCATTCGGCACACTGACCGGCGGGACGATGACGGTTTCGGGGGGCAATGTGGCGTTTGCCGGCGGCACGCACCTCGACGACAGCATCAACGTCGGCACCGGCACGGTCATCAATGGCGGGACGCTGCAACTCGCGGCGTCACACACGATCGTTGGCAACTATCTGCAACAGTCCAACGCCCTGCTGGATGTCCAGTTGTCCGGCGCGGCATTCGGCGACTACGGCAACCTGAGCATCACCGGTATCGCCACGTTCGCCGGCACCCTGGCAGTCGATCTGATCAACGGCGCCACGCTGAGCGCGGGGGAGACCATCGATATCGCCAATTTCCTCAGCGCCAGCGGGGATTTCAGCGGCTTCGCCTTTGACGGCGCAAGCTGCGCCGGGGTCGGCACGGGTGGCTGGCGCTGTGCTGGCCTGACCGTGTCGGAAATATGGTCGGGGTCGCAGTTCGCGCTTCGGGTCACCTCGGTGCCCGAGCCGGCCCCGTTCGGCGTGCTTGCCGCGGGTCTGACCGGGCTGGGCATGATCCGCGGGCTCCGACCGGGATACAGGTCGAGGGTCCGACAGTCGCCGGCGTAGCGGCTCCGATACATGACAGTCGCCGGCATTCCGGCTTCGGGGATCTGACAGTCGGATAGAGTGGGCGGGCAGGCACCATCGGTGGCGCACCCGCCTGGATCATGCCCCGGCTGGGTTATGCCCCGCCTGGGGCATGCGAGGACGGCCAGGCTGGCCTGACCGCCACGCCCTAAGTCTAACAACCCGGCGTTAGGCTGCCGCGAACTGGCCGCGGCCGAACATCTTGTCCAGGTTGACCGGCTCGGCCTTGTCGAACGGCGTGGTCCTGGCCCGCACCGCATCCACCGCGGCCAGCGCCTTCTGCACCGCCGGCCGTTCATCAATGGTCTTCACCCAGCGGGCGACGTTGGGGAATTTCGCCAAGACGTCGGCGCCCATCAGCGCCGGGATGTTGCGCAGCCAGGGATAAGTGGCGATGTCGGCGATCGAGTATTCAGCGCCGCTCAGGTACGCGGCACCGCTGAGCCGCTGGTCAATCACCTCGGTCACCCGGATGGCCTGGGTCTGGTAACGGCTCTTCGAATAGTCGTTGCCGGGCGGGGCGAAGCGGATGAAGTGCACCATCTGGCCGAACATCGGACCAACGGTGGACATCTGGGTCATCAGCCATTGGTAGCTATCGTATCGGGCGACCGGGTCGGTGGGCAGCAGCCTGCCGGTCTTCTCCGCCAGATACAGCAGGATGGCGCCGGACTCGAAGCAGGTGTACGGCGTGCCGCCCGGACCGTCCGGATCGATGATCACCGGTACCTTGGCGTGGGGATTGAGCTTCAGGAACGCATCGTCGAACTGCTGGCCATTGAAGACGTCAACCGGCTTGACCTCATAGGACAGTGCCAGTTCCTCCAGCGCGATATAAACCTTGACGACGTTCGGGCTGCCCATTCCATAAAGAGTAATCATAGGTATCCTTCCCTCCGGCATAGCTGCCGGGCGGCGGACCATTGCACGCGATCCAGGGGACAGGAAGGGCCGGGTGCCGTCCGGAAACCTGCTTGTCGCCGGTCGTCGAACCGCGCTACGCTGCGGTGCGGCAGGAATATTGCCATTTGCGTGCGCAAGAGGCACATATGAACGCTTGCGCACAATCGCGCAGCCCCGTACATCGCGCGTCCCCGTACGGCAGACTGATTACGCCAAGGAAAGTTGTGGCAATGCATGAGGTTATGAGACAGGGCCTGTATGATCCCAGGAACGAGCACGATTCGTGCGGCGTTGGTTTCGTGGTGAACATCAAAGGCCGAAAATCTCATGACATCATCACCCAGGGGCTGAAAATCCTGGAGAATCTGGATCACCGCGGCGCGGTCGGCGCTGACCCGCTGGTGGGCGATGGCGCCGGCTGCCTGATCCAGATGCCGGATGCGCTGCTGAACGAATGGGCACGCGCGGCTGGCAAGTCGCTGCCGGCGGTCGGCCGGTACGCGGTGGCGATGTGCTTCCTGCCGCGCGACGCGGAAGCCCGTGCGCATGTCATCGAGCATTTCGAGCAGGTGGTGGCCAAGGAAGGCCAGACCATGGTCGGCTGGCGGGACGTTCCGACCGATACCAACGGACTCGGCAGGACCGTGATCGAAACGATGCCGGTGATCCGCCAGGCAATTGTCGGCTCCAGCATGTCGATCCGCGATCAGAACGCGTTCG
>DAICYU010000636.1 GCA_027311485.1 Acetobacteraceae bacterium | reverse complement strand
TGGAGTGGCCGCCTGTCATTGCAGGGTCAAGTGATCGCAAGGGCATGGCCAATACCCGTGATGCGTTAACGCCTGCGGCTGATCATGGGGGCGACATGTCTGTACTTCAGGAATTAGGACCGGAGTTGGTTTCGCCGGCAATCGTGCCATCCGGCAGCCCCGCGCCGCGGCTGGCGGCGGGATGGTTCGTCCTGGCGCTGATCGAACCGGCCTGTATCGTGGCGGCGGCAATCGGCTCTGCCGGCGTGGGGCGGTGGGCGCCTATGGGCCCGGCGACGTATAATGATGACGCCGCCGGCCTCGGGATCGCCGCGGCGATCCTGTTTTCCGCCGCCGCGTTTATCGGCGGCCTTTATACCGAGCCCGCTGCTGGAACAAGCCGCGGCGCAGGGCGCGTGCTGCTGATCTGGACCGTCGCCTTCGCGTGCCTCACCGGTGTCGCCGTGGCACTGCACATCACCGCGCGGCCCGGCCCGGCCGTCCTGATGCTGTTCTTCGCGGCAACAAGTGCCTGCCTCATCCTGGTCCGGCAGGCGACACGAAGCGGGTTCCTGGCGGCTTCCGTGCCGTGGTCGAACGTCGTCGTGGTCACAGAAAGCGGGCGCCCCCTGTCGGGATCGCTCAGTCGCACGATCAGTGCATCCGGACGACGCATCGGAATGGAAATCCCGGTGCCTGCGTCGCCCGATGACGCGCAATTCCAGAGGACGACCGGCACGTTGATCGACCTGGTGCGAGGACAGCACGTGCAGGAAATTCTACTTGCCATCGACTGCCGCAAAATCGAACTGATTGAAGCGGTTGCCGCCAGGCTGCGCGTCGTTCCGGTGCCGGTCCGCCTGATACCGGATGAGACCCTTGGACACCTTCTCAGGCGGCCACAGGCGCCGCTGGGTGTCACCCATGCGATCGAGCTTCAGCGGGCGCCGCTCTCGCAGCCCCAGCGTGCCGCAAAGCGGGCGCTTGACCTCGCGGTCGGCGCGGTGGCCCTGCTGTTCCTGCTGCCTGTGCTGATGGCGATCGCGGTCCTGATCCGCCTTGACTCTCCCGGCCCCATCTTGTTTCGCCAGCGCAGAAGTGGCTTCAACGGGCAGCTCTTTTGTATCTATAAGTTTCGCACAATGACCACGCTGGACGATGGGACGGTCATTCAACAGGCGCATCGCGGGGATGCCCGTATCACCCGGCTCGGGGCTATCCTGCGCCGCTACAGCCTGGACGAGCTTCCACAGTTATTCAACGTGTTGAAGGGCGAGATGTCCCTGGTCGGTCCACGGCCGCACGCGCTGGCTCATGACCAGGAGTACAGCCAGGCCATCGCCATCTACCCGGCACGTCATAACGTCAAGCCGGGCATGACCGGTTGGGCGCAGGTGAACGGGCTGCGGGGTGCCACGCCGCAACTCGGCCAGATGGTCAGGCGGGTCGAGCACGATCTATGGTATGTCGATCACTGGTCGCTCTGGCTCGACCTGAAGATCCTGACCCTGACCGCGTTGGGTGCAGGCAGCGCCGGGAATGCCTATTGACGTGACTCGGCTACCAACTGAAGTGCAGCCGGACCGGCTTGCGCGGCGTAAATCCCATCGCGGTGAATGACCAGCCGTCGTTCACCGCGCGGGCATCCCAAATCAGATTGTACGGGTTCGCCAGGTGATCGTAGTGACAGTCGATGATGCTGTGCTTTGGCGCGCCATCTGAAATGATCATGTAGAACGAGAGGCCATTGGAGTCGGGACGGGCCCGGCCGTCTCTGCGGGAATTGTAGGTCGCCCGCGTGCGGCATCGGCGGAAGACACACCCGCCGCTGGCGATATCATCAACCGGCACCGCGGCGAACGCGCCATTGCCTTGCTGCACAGCATCCACATCCTCGACCACACAGTCCGAACTGCCTTCAAGCATGACGCCGTCGCCGGTGGGGCTGTTATTGTAAAAGACGAGCCCTTGCCGCACCCGGCACTTATCTGACCGAAAGACCGAGACATTATCCTCGGTCCAGGAGGTGGGGCCATTCTCCCCCGAGAAATTCTCCAGAACCGAGCGCGGCGATTCGTTGAACTGTACGTTCTGTCCCCGCGGATACGGACCACGCGCATCATGCAGCTCCAGGTCGTTCAGGCGGCAATTCTCACTAAATTCGATGTAGACATTGCTGGAGCCTGCGGTCGCCTTCACCCGCCGCAATGTAGCGCCTCGGCAGTGGGTCAGATTGATGTTGTTGCAGTAGCGGGCGGAATTCATGCTGCGGGGAACCCGGCCCACACGCTCCACGTCGATATTCTCCACGACAAGGCCCTGAGCGCCGTCGCCATGCAGGCCGTGGCCGCTGGTATGGCGGATCCGGCAATTTCGGACAGTCACGCCGCGGTGCCTGATCGTCAGGGCATCGCCCGACGGCGCGGTAATGTCCTGGTTCTCGATGACCTGGCCATCCGCAGTCGACTGCATTGGCCCGCTGCTGGTCAGGCTGACCGGATGGACCGCGTCGGCGCCCCGTCCGGACAGCCCAGGCAGGGCCAGAAATCCCGCCAGTAAGCCGCGTCGTTGCATATGTGTCCCTCCTTCAATCCGGACCGGGCATCGGAATGTCGAACCGTCGCCGGATGCGAGTACCATTGCGCAAGCATGCCGCGTGGTCCGCAGACGGCGAAGCGCCCGGATGGCGTACCCCGGATGAGCGGAGTGACGCGGCGACCCTTCCGCTGACAATCTGTGCCTCTCTGAAGCGACGGAGCCGCAGCGAT
>DAICYU010000635.1 GCA_027311485.1 Acetobacteraceae bacterium | reverse complement strand
GGCACAGCGCCGCGCGGTTGAAGCCCTGGAGCACATCGAGGAAAGCCTTGAGCGCGGCGACAGGCTGACCGCATCCGATGTTGCGAACCTGCTGCCGACCCAGCTCGAAAATCTCAAGCGGCATGGCGACGCCTATATGCTGGAGATGATCGACGACCTCCAAAAGCATCGAGAGCGGGAACAGGGGCACGACCACGACCGCGACCATGAACGGGAACGATAACAGCTTCCCGTCAGCCTCGCGGCGGTAAGCAGGAAAAGAGCGAGGCACAAAAACAAAAAGGGGGATTAAATGACCGATTTAGAACCGCGCGTCTTGTCCGGGAGTATGTCCGATTTTGTCAAAACCCACTGTCAGACGTGCGCCGCTGGTCAGACGATCACGCGCATCGCAACGGCGGCGCACGGGGCGGGAAAAGGCACGTATTGCCTGTTGCTGCGGGAGTGGATGACGGACGCAGAAGGCAACGGGATGATCTCGGGTTGCGACCGGTTCGAGCCGAAGGAAGAAGCAGCGGATTAAGGGGGGAATTCCGGGCGGCAGCGCGGCGCGGCACGGGAGGATTATCGTCGCCAGCTTTCCGCCGCACATCGTCATGGGCGTGTGCGCCGGCCACTATCGCGCGTCCGATGGACAGGGTTGCTTTCCGCAGGGCTTTTGCGGCGCTGGCGAGGGTCGTGGCGGATATTCCGTTGGCACGGACAGACCGCGCGGCGATGCAGGACGCAGGCCGGATGATGACGGAGCGCCATCGCGGGGATGGCGATGAAGGTGGCGGCGAGGGAAGTGGCAGCGCCACGCCGTCAGGCTCCGGCGACATCGATCCAATGGAAGCCGCCCGCGCGGGCTCGGCGGCGCAGGCCATCCACGCCTATTATGCCGGATTAATCACTGCGCTTTATGCCGACCGCAGCCTGACACCGGAGCAACGCCAATCCGCGATTGCAACCCTCCGCGCGAAGGCGAAGGCCGAAGCTGCCGGGGTGTCCGAATACATCATGCGGCTCGCCAAGAGCGCCGCGAAAGTCCGCCAGGCGGCGATGCAGCTTAATCGGGCGAGACCGAGGCGAGGTTGACAGACCCCTTCATGGCCGCGCCGCGCCGGGTGATAATGAGCCAGCGGCGAAGGGATGAGCCTTTGCCGGGGAGCGAAGGAATCAACCCGTGTTCCTGTATGACGAGGACGTGGCCGCCTGGCTGAATGCTCTGACCGATAAGGAATTCATTGAGTTTTTCTACAAACATCTGGCCAGCCGCCGCATCAATGACGATCCGCAGGGCATCCATAACCGGCTGGCTCTGGCGGAAATCATCCCCCATACGAACCGCAGGCAGCCGCTTGTGCATATGCTTTGCACTTCGCCAGGGGACAGTCCTGCCGATGCGCCCATTAAGTGGTTAGGGCAGTGCTGCGGTTTCCTGACAGGAAGCTGGCAGCGATCCGCGACCTGCCCGGCTTGCGGCGCGGCAGTACGGGACGCTTAGGCGGCGCTTGCCGGGGAGCCGTCCGTTTCAGGTCGCGTCGTGCTACGTGTGAATGAGCCGAAACCCGAAGGAGTGAAGCCATTGCCAGACGAGCTGGTCAGCCGTGATCTCGCGGCAGAGTTAGCCCTCGCCTTAAATATGTTGTTCAGCGTGGCTACCGACGACCGCACGAAGCTGGTCAGGGGCGAGCTATACACCGACATGTCGCTCAACGGCGCGCGCGAAGCCCTCACCAGAGCCAAGCAGTTCGGGCTTATTGACGACATTCCACGCTGGACGGAACCATCCGAAGCGGCTCGTGAGAGGCGTTTATGAAAGTTTGGCGCATTTCCGCGAGGCGCGGGTTGTTGGTGCCGAACATGGTGGCTGATTAGCGGGCGGGTTCGCAGCTATGCCGCCGATCTGCCCGACTTGCCGTAATTGGCGGTTACGCGGTCAGCCATCGGCTTAATCGAGAATTCTGCACCACATCAGTGATAATGCCCTTCAGGTTCCTTCATGCGGAAAGGCAAAGTCTCCCGCTCTTCACCGTCTGCAAGTTGAAGCTCGGCATCGAATTCATGTGGTTCGGCGGGTGCCACCACGCTGACATAGGTATGTTGATCCTGCGTCGATGGCATCAACGGCAGCGTCTCGGTCTTGCCGCCGGATCGCTGGATGACAATTCCCGCGCGCAGACTTCCCACATGGTTCGAGACGGTGAGCCGCATGCGTTCGCCCTCGGGCGTATCGACAATGTGCAGCAGGCCATGTGCAAGCTTGCCCTCGAATACGAAGGGCTCCGGCGCATGGTGATGCCCACCCGCGCCGCCGCGTGCGGCTACAGCGCCAATGGTGTCGAACTGAATCGTTGCTGTTTGCAGGGGGGGCAAGTGCTCATGGAGTTCGTTCTGCAACGCGACTGTAATTCGATTGGCCTCCGCGACCGTCAGGGCGTCGTCCACCGCAATTGTCAGGTCAGCGTTGAGTTTGTGGCCGAGCCAACGTGCTTTCACGTCCACCAGTGCGCGGATGCCGGGGACATGCTCTGCCGCATGGCGGATTTCCTCGACAACACCGGGACTGACACCATCGAGGCTGCGGGTGATAACCGCTTTTGCTGACTGCCAGACGATGCCGAAAATCGCGATGGTAATGAGCAACCCGATGATCGGGTCGGCCAAGGGAAATCCTGCCCAGACTCCGGCCGCGCCTACCACCACGGCAAGGCTCGTCAACCCGTCCGTGCGTGCATGATAACCATCGGCAATCAAGGCGGCACTGTT
>DAICYU010000634.1 GCA_027311485.1 Acetobacteraceae bacterium | reverse complement strand
CCTCACGTGAATGATACCGCACGGCAGGGCTGCGTTGAGTGGGGACACTACGGCGGCGGTCAAAGAATAGGCTGTTTGTCATAAAAATCAGCGATAAACCAGTCGCGGGCGTCCGGAAGCGGTCCTGCCGGCCGGCTGGACGACAGGCAGCGCGGCTGCAAAGCCGCGGCGCCGACACATATTGGTTCCTTCATGACGAAATGGTATGGCACTGGTAAGCTATGGACTTGATCAATGGATTGCGCACGTTCGCGCGCGTCGTCGAAACCGGCTCGTTTTCGGCCGTGGCGCGGGAGGGCAACACAAGCCAATCCGCCGTGACACGTCAGATTGCGCAGCTTGAGGAGCATTTCGGCGTCCGGCTGTTCCATCGCACCACCCGCAAACTCAGCCTCACCGACGAAGGACAGGATCTGGTCTCCCGCGCCCGGCATCTGCTGGAGGAAGCCGAGGACCTGGAGGAACGGTTCGGCAAGAACAACGGGGCCGCGGTCGGACTGGTCCGCATCGGCCTGACGGTCGGCGCGGCGATGCTGCTGGTGCCTGACTTTACCGAGCTGCTGCGCCGCCATCCCGGGTTGACGCTCGATCTGGTGGTCAGCGAGCGCGCGGACGACCTGATCACTGAACGTCTGGATCTGGGCGTGCGGTTCGGACAGTCGGAGGACAGCTCGATGGTGTCACGCGCCGTGGCGGTGCTGGGCTACGCCGCCGTCGCCGCGCCCGGTTATCTGGAACGTTGCGGCGCCCCGACCCATCCCCGCGAGCTGGCTGATCACACATGCATCGTGCACGAGAGCGGGCCGGACAGCGCGCACTGGCTGTTCACCGGTCCGGATGGGCCGGTCGATGTCGAGGTGACATCGACGCTGCGATCCAACAACGCCCTGGTGGTGCGGCAGGCGGCTGCATCGGGCTACGGGATCGCGATGCTCGGGGAGCCGCTGATCCTCAGTGAACTGCGCACCGGCCGGCTGTACCGGCTGCTGCCGGACTATACCATCCGGGAACGGCAGGTGTTCCTGACCTATCCATCCCGGCGGCATCTGCCGCAGCGCACGCGTGTGGTGATCGACTTCCTGGTGGAGCAGTTCCACACGCTGGAGTCGCGCCTGCGCGACGCCCGGGCCTGGGGCGAGTCAGAAGCGACCTGGCTGGTGTGACTGCCCAGGTGTGGAACTGACCCGGTGTGGCTGGGGGCGGGCCCACGTGCCACACGCGGCGCTGACTTCCAGAAGGATACCAGCGGCCCGGCGGGTCCGAAACCGGCCGGGCCGTTGGCATCAGACCTCGCCCCACACCTCCCGCGCGACCTCGACGCAGCGTTCCAGCTTCGCCCATTGCTGGTCCTCGGTCAGCGTGTTGCCCTCCTCGGTGGACGCGAAGCCGCATTGCGGTGACAGGGCAAGCTGTTCGAGCGGCAGGTATTTCGCCGCCTGATCGATCCGGCGCTTCAGCTCGTCCTTGCTTTCCAGCTCACCGGTTTTGCTGGTGACCAGGCCGAGAACGACGATCTTGTGGCCGCGGGGGACGAACCGCAGCGGTTCGAACCCGCCGGCGCGGTCGGAATCGTATTCCATGAAATACGCGTCCGAATTGATCTGGTTGAACAGCACCTCAGCCACCGGTTCATAGCCGCCGGAGGCGACGAAGGTGGAGCGGAAGTTGCCACGGCACAGATGCATCGAGATGGACATGCCCTGCGGCTTCCCGGCGATCGCCTGGTTCAGCATGTCGGCGTAGATGCCCAGCAGGTTCTCGACATGCTCGCCGCGTGCCTTCAGCGCGGCGATCTGCTCGGGGTCGCACAGATAGGCGATGTTGACCTCATCGATCTGCAGGTAGCGGCAACCGGCGGCGCCGAACGCGGCGACAGCCTTGTTGTAGGCGGTGCCCAGGTCGGCGAAGAACCCGTCCAGCGTCGGGTAGGTCGCCTTGTCAATCGCCTGCCGCCCGCCGCGGAAATGCACCACCGACGGCGAGGGAATGGTCTGTTTCGGCATCGCCGTGCGGACGTGGCTGGCCAGGTATTTGAAATCGTCGATCATCACCGGCTTCGACCAGCCGATCCGGCCATTCACGCGCAGGGAGTGGCCGAGCGGCACACCGCCCTTGAACTGGATCTTTTGCTCCGGGACGTAGAGCTCGACGCCGTCGAGGCCGGAGACGAAGTCGTAATGCCAGTAGGCTCGGCGGTACTCGCCATCCGTCGCGGCGCGCAGCCCGATCGCTTCCTGCTTTGCGATCGCGTCGGCGATGCAGCGGTCCTCGATGTCCCGCAGCGCCTCATGCGACAGCGTACCGTTTTTCCACTTCGCCCGTGCCTCCTGCAACGGCTTCGGCCGCAGCAGGCTGCCGACGTGGTCGGCTCGGAACGGTGGCTTCGCGGCGGTGTCAGGCATGATTGGCTCCTTGATTCAATGGCGGGGGCTCAAGCTGCGGGTCCAGTCGCGCACAGCCTGCACGACGGCATCGGGTTGTTCGGGGATCAACGCGTGGCTGGCGTCCGGGATCAGCTTGACCGTGACGCGCCCGGCGCCGAGGTCCTGGACGATGCCCTGCCGTGTTTCCGGTGGCCGCCATGGGTCGAACGCGGCTTGCAGGTCGAGCACGGGTGCCGCTCCGGCGCCCCACCAGTCGTCCTGGTTCGTCGCGGCACTGGCTGCGCGCTGCGCCTTGGATGC
Source organism: Acetobacteraceae bacterium (assembly GCA_027311485.1). Lineage (GTDB taxonomy): Bacteria > Pseudomonadota > Alphaproteobacteria > Acetobacterales > Acetobacteraceae > Rhodopila. Next base: position 79 of record DAICYU010000634.1, on the reverse strand, counting down.
GACCGGGTGCCAGTTGCTCAGCCAGGACGACGGGTCGTGGCCGGGTGCGAAGAACGCAACACGCAGCGCGGCGAGGCGA
>DAICYU010000633.1 GCA_027311485.1 Acetobacteraceae bacterium | reverse complement strand
GCTGTGCTGAGCCGGGACAGGTGCGCCAGTTCAACTTGCTGATGCTGCAGTCGCGCCTGTGTATCCTGCCGCTCGGTCAGATCGCGAATGAAGCCGGTGAACAGGCGCCGCCCATCGAACCGCAGTTCGCCCACCGATAGCTCGGCCGGGAAAATGGAGCCGTCCTTCCGTTGCCCCGCGGACAGCTGCCCGACCCCGAGCAGGCGCCGTTCGCCGACGCCGGGATAACTGGCCAGATAACGGGCGAGCCGCTTTTGCTCGGTTTTGGGCAAAAGCATCGATACATTGCATCCAACCGCCTCCGGCGCCAGCCAGCCGAACAGATGTTCCGCCATTGCGCTGAAAGATTGAATGGTCCCGTGTTCATCGAACAGCACCATCCCATCCGGCACCGTCTCAAGAATAGAGCGCAATAGCGCTTCACGCTCGGCCAGCGCGGTTTCAGACCGCTTTGCAGCGGTGATATCCCGCGTGACCGTCGCGTAGCCGGCCAGCGCACCGTGATTGTCGCGCAGCGCAACGATCGAGCGGTGGACGTCAATCAGGCTGCCGGTACGCAGGTGGATGAGCTGCATTTCGCCTTCCCACCGGCCGCTGTCACGGGCCGCGGGAATTGCCGTGGTGCGGAACAGGTGCTGCGAAGCGGGCGCGACATAGTCGGTAAAATGCAACCGGGTGATATCCGCGGCCTCATCCACGCCAATAATCTCGCGCCCGCTGCGGTTCAGGTAGGTGATCCATCCGTCAGGGTTGGCGGTTGCAATTAAATCCGTGCTCTGCTCGATCAGTTGCAGCAGACGCTCCTGCGCGCTGCTGGACTGCTTCAGATCCGTGATGTCGTTGAACACACCGATGAAGCGTACCGGCGTCCCCTCGGCGTTGCGCATGCAGCGGCCGAGCGGCCGAATCCAGCGGATTTCGCCATTCGGGCGCACAATGCGGTGCTCGCACTGGTACAGTTCGTCGCTGGACAATGCGGCTGCGTAGGCCCGCTCGACCTCCTCCCGATCCTCGGGATGAATTCTCTCGCGCCACAGGTCGGGGTGTATCGGTTGTTCAGACGGTTGAAGGCCAAGAATACGATACGACGTTTCATTCCAAATCGATGTGCCGGCAACGATATCCTCGTCCCAGGTGCCAAGGCCGGCTGCTTCGATGGCCAGCCTGACCCGGGCCTCACTGGCACGCAGGGCCGCCTCGGCGTTCTTGCGCTCGGTAATGAGCTCGGTGAAAAGGACGGCGCCGCCAATCGTGCCGCATTGCCGGCGCCACGGCGTCATTTCCCAGCGCACCCATTCGGTGCGGCCATCCGCGAGGACCAGACGGTCCTCATCGACGGACATGGTTTCGCCGTCGATCAGGATGCGGTGGTGAATATCGCGCCAGGGCTCCGGCTGATTGAGAAACAGGTCATAATGGCTGCGCCCCACGATCGTCGTCGGTCCAGCGCCCGCATGATCGAGCCGGTAATCCGTCAGGAACCGGCGGCTGACCGCCAGGTAGCGCATCTCGATGTCGAACACCGCGATCGGGGCCGGCACCCGCTCAATGAACAACCGTTGCCGTGCTTCGCTCTCGGCCAGCGCGCGTTCGGCAAGCACGCGCTGGGTGATGTCCAGGTGCATCACCACGGCGCCGCCGCCGAACACGCCGGCGGGGCGTTTACGCGCGTCGGGTGCTGCGATGAAATGGAACCATCGCTCCGCGCCATCGGGTGTATGGCAGGGATAGACCAGGGCCACACGGTCCCGCCGGCCAGCCAGGATTCCTTTCAGACCATCGACGATCGCTGCCACGGTCGGATCGCCGGCTGCCACTGCCGGCCGGCACGCGGCGAGGTAGTCGGCGCCGACCCCCACTGTATCCGGCGCGGCGTGATTCGCGTCAGCGAACTGGCGCCACGCTTCATTGACCACAACGATCCGGGCTTCTGCATCGAGGAGGGCGATATGCGCCGGCAATGCATCGAGGACGGCGCGCTGGAGATCGATCATCCGCGCCATTTCGCGGTCCTGCGCACGCCGGGACGTGATGTCGATCCAGGCGGCATAGGACTGCGGACGCTTACCTTGCTGTACCCGGACTGCACGAACGAGCACATCGCGCACCTCTCCAGTGCGGGTGCGGTGTTGTGTCTCGAACTCATGCCGCGATGTCGCGTCGTCGAGGGTGCGTGTGATGTCGCGCAGATCGTTTTCGGACAGTACGACGTCGAAATCCGAGATACGATGCCCGATAAGTTCTGCGCTTGTATAGCCAAGATGTTCGCAGGCCAGGGTATTACAGGCGATGATGTGCAGCGTTTCTGAGTCCAGAACCGCCACGGCGACAGGCGCGGCTTCGAACATGGTCCTGAAGCGGCTTTCGCTTTCGCGTAACTGTCTTTCCATCGCGCCCCGCTGGGCACAGGCTTCCGCCAGCGCCTGCGCGACAAAATCGATTTCGCTGACTGTTGACGCCAGGGGCCGCAGGGTCTCACCGCGGCCCAGGCGGGCGGCCTCCGCTGCCAGTCCGACGACCGGCTTTGCAATCCGCCGCGCAAACAAAAGTCCCAGTGTCGCCGACAGCACGATCAGAGCGATCGCCAGCATCGACAGAAAAATGACAGACTGGCTTACGGGAACCTCGGCCACGTCGCCCGATGCGGTCACGACCGCCGTCCACCCGACCGACTGAACCCGGCTGGAGGCAACGATCACGGCATCGTCAAGGCGGCGCCCCGGAGGCTCTTGGACAACCCCGTTCCGGCCTTGCGTCACCGCGGC
>DAICYU010000632.1 GCA_027311485.1 Acetobacteraceae bacterium | reverse complement strand
CGGCGCCATCTTGAACACGCGCTTGCCGGTCAATTTGAACGAGACCACCTGCACGATCACCGACACCGCCTCGAGCACGAACAGGCCGCCGACGATCATCAGCACGATCTCATGCTTCACCGCCACGGCCACCGCGCCCAGCGCACCGCCCAGGGCCAGGCTGCCGATGTCGCCCATGAACACCCGCGCCGGCGGTGCGTTGAACCACAGGAAGCCCATGCCGGCGCCCACCAGGGCGGAGCAGAACACCGCAAGCTCCCCGGCGCCGATCACCGGGTTCAATTGCAGGTAATCAGCGAAGATGCGGTTGCCTACCAGGTAGGCGATCAGGGTGAAGACGCTGGCGGTGATCATCGTCGGCACGATCGCCAGCCCATCCAGACCATCGGTCAGGTTCACGGCGTTGGAGGCGCCCATCATCACCAACATGCCGAGGACCGGGAAGAATATGCCGAGCTGGAGGGCGACTTCCTTGAAGACCGGCACGGTCAGCGCCGTGGCCAGCGGCCCGCGGGCCAGCCAGGTGATCCAGATCGCGGTGCCCAGGCCCAGCACCGCCTGCACGAGCAGCTTCATGCGCCCCGGCACGCCGCGCGTGTTGCGCTTCGTCACCTTCAGGTAGTCATCCCAGAACCCAAGCGCGCCATAGCCCAGGGTGACGAACAGCACCGCCCAGACGTAGCCGTTGCGCAGGTCAGCCCACAGCAGGGTGGAGATCGTCAGGCTGAACAGGATCAGCAGGCCACCCATGGTCGGGGTGCCCTTCTTTTCCAGCAGGTGCCGTTCCGGGCCGTCGAGGCGGATCGGCTGCCCCTGCTTCTGCATTACCTTCAGCCAGCGGATCATCGACGGACCGAGGACGAAGCTGACGATCAATGCCGTCATGCATGCGGCGCCCGCGCGAAAGGTGATGTAGCGGAACAGATTGAACAGGATGAATTCGTCGGCCAGCGGACGGAAGAGCACGTAAAGCATCAGCCGACCTCCGCCTGGTCGACTTTTACGCGGTCAGCCGTGACGGTGGCCGCCTCGATCGCTTCGATAACCCGCTTCATGCCGCTGCCGAGACTGCCTTTCACCAGGATTGCGTCGTCGCGGCCGATCGCGCCGGCGACGATCGGCGCCAGCGCCGCGGCATTCGCCGCATGTGCGCCGCGCAGATGGCCGGGCACCGCATCGAACAGGCCGCGCATCAGGGGACCGCAGGTAAACAGAAGATCCGCCGAGGCCGTCACGGCCGGCGCCAGGCCGGCATGTTCGGCGGGACCTTCGTCACCAAGTTCCAGCATATCGCCAAGGACCGCGACGCGCCGCCGCGCCGGTTGCAGCCGCAGCACATCCAGCGCCGCGCGAATCGACGCACCGTTGCCATTGTAACTTTCATCCAGCAGCAGGGCGGGACCATCGGCGAGCATCACCGTGCGGCGCGCGCCGCGGCCGGCCAGTGGCTCAAAAGCCTGCAGCGCCCCGATCGCCTGCGTCGGGTCCAGGCCCAACGCGGCCACCGCCGCCAGGGCGGCGAGCGCGTTCATCGCCATATGGGCACCCGGCGCGTTCAGCCGCAGGGATGCGGTCATGCCCGCGACATTGACATGAATGACCGAGGCCCCGGCGTCGGGTTCGATCCGCAGCAGGCGGACATCGGCGGTTATGTCGGTGCCGAAGGTCAGCATCTGTGCACCGCCGGCGTGCGCGCGCAGCCGGGGCAGCCAGGGCGAATCGGCAGGCAGAACCGCGATGCCGCCCGGCACCAGGCCCCGCATGATGCTGGCCTTTTCATCGGCGATCGCCTCGATACTGCCAAGGTTGCCGACATGCGCCTTGGCAATCGTTGTAATGACCGTCACATGCGGACGCGCAAGCCGAGCCAGCGGCGCGATCTCACCCACATGGTTCATGCCGATCTCGGCGACGCAGAAGGCCGCGTCGCGTGGCGTGCGGGCCAGTGTCAGCGGCACGCCCCAATGGTTGTTGTAGGATGCCACGGCGGCATGGGTCGGCGCGAACGCGGACAGGGCATGCCGCAGCATCTCCTTCGTCGATGTCTTGCCGACGCTGCCGGTAATCGCCACGACGCTTCCCGGAAAGCGGGACCTGGCGAAGCCGCCCAGCCGCCCGAGGGCGGCCAGCGTGTCATCGACCCGCAGCATCGGGGCGTCCAGAGGCAGGTCGGCATGCACCATTGCGCCGGCGGCACCCGCCGCCAGCGCGTCCGGGACAAAAACGTGTCCGTCCCGGCCATCGCCCAGCAGGGCAATGAAAATCTCCCCCGGCTGCAGCGAGCGGGTATCGATCGACACGCCGGTGGCATCGAACGGCACGGTCATCGCGCCGCCGGTCGCCTCGGTCAGTTCAGCCGCGGTCCATAGGGGCAGGCTCATGCGTGCGCCTCCGCCAATCCGGCCAAGCGACGGATCATCGACACATCGTCGAAGGGATGAACCGTTCCAGCGACGATCTGCCCCTGCTCATGCCCCTTGCCGGCGACCACCAGAACGTCTCCGGCGGACAGGCCGTTCAACGCCGCCTCGATCGCGTGGCTGCGGTCGCCAATTTCGCGCGCGGACGGGCAGGCCGCCAGGATGGCGGCTCGGATCGCCGCGGGGTCTTCGCTGCGCGGGTTGTCGTCCGTCACAATCGTCACGTCGGCCAGCTGTTCGGCGGCCGCGCCCATGAGCGGGCGCTTGCCGCGGTCGCGGTCGCCACCGGCCCCGAACACGATGTGCAGACGGCCCCTTGTATGGGGACGCAACGCCATCAGCAGCCG
>DAICYU010000631.1 GCA_027311485.1 Acetobacteraceae bacterium | reverse complement strand
CGCGGCAATGACTCGCTTGGGGGATGCAGTCGCGCCAAACTGGCACGCCGGCAGGTCAAACGAGTCCCGGATCGGCGTGGATGACGGCAATGCGAGAGGACCGGCATGATCCCTGATGGGACGGAGATGGAACTGCGGATCAGGCTCCGCCAGCAGGAGATTTTGGCAGCGATCGGTACCCTGGCGCTCCGCGGCGGCCCCGTCGATGACCTGTTTCAGGAGACGGCGCGCCTTGTGGCCAACGGGCTGGAAACACGGTTCTGCAAGGTTATGGAGTACCGCCCCGATGAGCAGGCCTTGCTGATCCGCGCCGGCGTCGGCTGGCGTGACGGCGTGGTTGGCCATATGCGGATCGGCGCCGACGTCGCCTCCCCGGCCGGATACGCCCTGAAGACAGGGCAGGAGGTGATCTGCAACGACCTGGCGACCGAGACCCGATTTGAAACGCCACAACTGCTGCGCGACCACGGCATCGTGCGCGCCATCAACGTCATTATCCGCACGGAAAAGGAAGCCTTCGGCGTGCTTGAAGTGGACAGCATGCAGGAGCGCGCATTCGAGCCGCACGATGTTGCATTCATGCAGGCGGCGGCCAACCTGCTTGGGATCGCACTCGACCGCAAATACATCGAAGCCGAACTGGCACAGTCACACGCACGTATCAGTGAAGTGCTGGAAAGTATCAGCGACGCATTCTACACCGTCGACCACGACTGGCGGTTCATCTACTTCAATCGCAACGCGGAAGTTCTATGGCGGCGGCGGCGGAACGAACTGGTCGGGCGCTCCTACCTGGACGAGTTTCCCCGCGCCCTTGGTTCGGCGATCCATGAAACTCATCTGCGCGCCGCCCGCGAACGGCGGGTGCTCAACATCGAAGCCCAGTCGCCGGTGCTTGGACGTTGGCTTGACGTATCGGTTTTTCCCAGTGCTGACGGGCTGTCCGTCTATATGCGCGACATCACCGAGCGTAAGGAAACCGAAACCGCGCTGCAGGCCTTCACCCGCATCCTGGAAGACCGTGTCAGTGAAAGGACCCGCGAACTGGCCGAGGCCAACACTCGGCTTTTGGAGGAAATCGCCGAACGCAAGCGCGCCGAGGCCGCCTTGATGCAGGCGCAACGACTGGAGGCGATCGGCCAGCTGACCGGCGGGGTTGCACATGACTTCAACAACCTGCTGACCGCCGTCATTGGCAACCTGGAACTGCTGCAGCGATCCCAAACAACCGAGCGGGCGCAGCGCCAGGCCGAAGCGGCCCTGCAGGCGGCCCAGCGTGGCGGCGCCCTGACCCGGCAACTTCTCGCCTATGCCCGCAAGCAGCATGTCGAGCCGAGGCCGCTGGACGTAAATACCGTCGTCGATGGCATGCGGGACATGCTGCGGCGCAGCCTGGGCGGTCTGGTGACAATTGAAACAAACCTGGCCACCGGCAACTGGCTGGCGATGGCAGATCCGGTCCAGGTGGAATCGATCGTCCTGAACCTGGCGATCAATGCGCGCGACGCGATGCCGGATGGTGGTGTGCTGCAGATCACCACCGAGGAAATGCCGGCAGGCGCCCCGACCTTGCCGGGTGAGCTTGAGCATCGCGACTACATCATGGTTGCGGTGTCGGACGGCGGCACCGGGATGCCGCCTGCCGTGGCAAACCGGGCGTTCGAGCCATTCTTCACCACCAAGGAAATCGGCAAGGGCAGCGGCCTTGGGCTGGCACAGGTTCACGGGGTCGCCACCCAGTTCGGCGGCACCGCCCGGCTGCGCAGCACGCCGGGTGTCGGCACGACGGTGGAAGTGTTCCTGCCGCGCGCCCCGGCGAACGCGACGGAACCCGTCCCGGACGCGCCGCTGCCGGTGCCGGCGGCGCCGGTTGAGGGAGTGCGCGTCCTGGTCGTCGACGATCAGGACGATGTGCGCGCCGTCGCCGCCGCGTTCCTGGAGGAAGCCGGGTATGCGGTGGACCAGATGGACAGCGGCGCGGCCGCGTTGATGGCGTTGCCGCAAGCGACCTATGCGCTGGCGCTGGTCGATCACGGCATGGCCGGAATGTCGGGCGCCGATTTCGTGCGCAAGGCGCGCGAACGGCATCCGGACCTGAAGGTGATCTACGTCACCGGACATGCCGAGCCGCTGGATGAGGCCGGGGTGGATGCGCGGGACACCGTGCTGACCAAGCCGTATGAAGCCTCCGCCCTGCTGGCCGCGGTGCAGCGCCGGCTGATGGAGCCGCGATGACTAACGCAACGGGGGACGGCAGGCTCTACCGGTTTGGCCACAGCCCCGGCGTGGCGACTTCCAGGGAGTGTCCGTCCGGATCGCGGAAGTAGATGCTGGTGCCGCCTTTCGGCCAGCTCAGGCGGCTTTCCACCGCCACGTCATGATGGCGCAGATGCGCCTCCCACGCCGGCAGCTCACGCAAGGGAATGGCGAAGGCCAGATGCAACGCGCCCTTGCCGTGATGCGGCGGGATGAAGCCGTTCGGCGCCGGCGCCGGCTCATTGGTCTTGCCGTGGCGGAACAGCAGCAGCACCTGCTCGTTCGGTATTTCCATCGCGCACATGCGGTCGTCCTCGAAGATCTTGGTAAACCCCAGGACCGTCTCATAGAACCGGCGCGAGCGATCCAGATCGTCCACGTACAGCGACGTCTCAAGGATGCCGCTGACCCGCGGTACGGAACTGTGCATTGGCGTTTCCTCCTGGCTGGCAGATTGGCCGCACATGGCCGGCCGCGGCGCCGGGATCAACCGTGCAGCACGGGGTTGGGTT
>DAICYU010000630.1 GCA_027311485.1 Acetobacteraceae bacterium | reverse complement strand
CTGCGCCAGCTTGGCCCGCAGCCCGGCATCCAGCAGGCGGTGATAATCCTCCTCGCTGCCCGTCAGGCTGTGGCCTTGCCAGATGATCTTGTGCGGATCGAGCTCCAGCACGACCGGAACCCGCGCGACGATGGTCTTGGTCGAAAACTCAACGGTGATACTCTGAACGGAGCCAATGCGGACACCCTGAAACGTCACAGGCGCCCCGACGTCCAGGCCGGCGACCGACTCGTCGAAAAACGCGACCAGCCGCGTGGTCGTCGTAAACAGGCGCAACTGGCCGAAGAACAGGATCGCCGCCACCCCGAGCGCAAGCGCGCCGAGGATGAAGCCCCCTACGATGGCAGGTTTAGCGGCCATCCTGATTGTCCCTCGGCTGCGCCGATTGCATGCGTGCGCGTTGCATGAACGCTTGTACAGTCGGGTGATCGCAGCTGTCGCGCAAGGCGCGCGGCGAACCATGCGCAATCGCTGTCCTGGATTCCGCGTCCAGAAAAACGCCATCGTCGCAGATCGAGAACAAGCTTGCCAACTCATGGCTGACGATGACGATCGTCGCGCCAAGGCCGTTGCGCAATTCCAGGATCAGGTCATCGAGCCGCTTGGAGGTAATCGGGTCCAATCCCGCCGATGGCTCGTCGAAGAACAGGATTCCGGGATCGAGCGCCAGGGCACGGGCCAAGCCTGCCCGTTTCCGCATGCCGCCCGAGAGTTCCGACGGCATCACGTCTGCCGCTGCCGCAAGACCAACCAGCGACAGCTTCAGGTGCACCAGCATCCCGATGGCCGCCGCATCCAGCTTGGTGAACATTTGCAGCGGCAGGGCCACGTTTTCCGCCACCGTCATCGAACTCCATAGCGCGCCGTTCTGGAACAGCACCCCGAACCGCCGGCTGACCTCCGCCCTGCGGGTGTCCGTGGCGGCCCAGTAATCCTCGCCATCGATCTCGATCGTGCCGGCAGCGGGTCGCAGCAGGCCGATCATGGCTTTCAGCACCGTGCTTTTGCCGCAACCGCTGCCGCCCATGATGGCGAAGACGGAACCGCGGCGAACGGCGAAGCTCAGGTCACGCTGGATCACCCTTGGGCCGAACGCCAGGGTTACCCCGTTTGCGCGCAGTCGGGTATCCTGCATCGCGTCAGATCCCAAGTGCATCGGCACAGACCGCGAATACGGCATCCAGGGCGATCACGCCCACGATTCCCACCACCACTGCCGTCGTTGCCGCCCGCCCCACATCGGCGGCGCTGCGTCCGGCCTTCAGGCCGATGCGGCACCCCGCCAGGGCGATCAGCGCGCCGAATGCGATGCTTTTCACCAGCCCGATCACGAATTGCCGGCCGGCAAGGGCGTGCTGCAGTTCGTTCACGAATGCGACCGCGGTCAGGTTGAGGGTCGCAAGACTAACGACTAAGCCGCCGAGCAGGCCGACCGCGCAGGCATATAGGTAAAGCAGCGGCATCATCACCATCAGCGCGGTCACCCGCGGCAGTACGAGGAAGTCATACACCGGTATGCCAAGGGCTTTCAGCGCATCGATTTCCTCATTGCCCTGCATGGTCGCAATATGTGCGGCATAGGCGCCGCCGGTGCGCCCGGCCATGACCACAGCGGTCATGACCGCGGCCATTTCCCGTACCGTGGCGATGCCAATCAGATCGGCGATGTAGATGCCGGCGCCAAAGCGGCGCAGCTGCACCGCGCCGACGAACGCCAGGATCGCACCGACCAGCGCGTTGACGATGGCGACAATGCCCAGGGCGCCGGCGCCAGCCTCGGCCATCAGCTGCAGGACATCGATGCCCCGGGTCTGCGTCCGGCCGACCAGGCTGGCGCCACCCCGCAGCACGGTTTCCCCCACCAACGTCGCCGCAGCCGCCAACTCGGCCAGGGCTCCGAACGCCGATCGGCCGACACGGGTGGGCAGGGACGGCGGGCGCTCCGCTCCGGGCGGCTGTTCCTCGGCGCCAGCGACCAGGCCGAGGAGCTGCCGCACCGCGTCGGGAAGGCCGGAGTCGTCCAGAATGAGCGGCGGCGTCTGATGCCGCGCCGCGTCGCGCAGCATCTGAATGAAGACCACCAGCGCGCTGTCCCACCGGCCGATACCAGTTGTGTCGAAGCGCGCGCGGCCACAGCCGCAGGCTGCGATCACCCCGGCGATATCGCGCGGGCTGCGCAGGCCGGAGTCGCCGACGATCCAGTCACCGGTCAGCCGCAGGACCGGTTCCGGCCCGCTGGCGACGACGTCCCAGGCGGGCAGCGCGGGGGCGTCGTCTGTCTTCGGCCGCGCCATCCGCATCTCCCTGTTGTGGCGTCTATGGCAGCGCCGCGAACACCCCGCCCAGGCGGCGGATCGAGCCCAAAGTCTTTTCCTGGTCGAGCCCCGGCCACTGGCTGCGCATGATGAAGTGGTCCACGCCCAGCAGTTCCTTATACTTCAGGATTTCGTCCTTTACGGCTTCTTTGTCGCCGATGATGAACCGATCGCGGGCAAATTCGTCCAGGGATATGCCTTCCAGCGGACTCGTCATGCCCCAGGCGGCATAGGCCGCGTATTTGTATTCCAGCGCGGCCCGGCATTCCTCGAACGCCGTGGCGTTGCTGGTGCCGACATAGCATTCGCGCGCGATCGGGAATTCCAGGGGCGGCCGGCCGTATTCCTTCAGCGCCGCCCGGTAGGTGTGCATCTGCGGGGTGATTTCCTGGATCGACGACGCATTGGCGATCAGCCACGCATCACCGATCCGCGCTGCCCGCCGCACCGCCGAAT
>DAICYU010000062.1 GCA_027311485.1 Acetobacteraceae bacterium | reverse complement strand
CGGACAGGGTGTTGACTCCAACTCCGTCCCGGCTGGCACGCATGGCTGAGAACGGCCTGGTCCCCTGAACCGGACAGGCTGCCGATTGAAGGGAAACCGCATGCCGCTGCGCCCTCCCGTTCCCATGGCACCGGATGTCAGGCTTTCCGCGCGCGACTTCCTGCGCGCCGTCCGCACCAATGCGCTGACCATGTGGCCGAAATCGGCTTATCGCAATCCGATCGATGTCCGCCCGTTCCTTGGCCGCATCAACGTCACGCTGAATGACCCCGAGGCGATCCATCACGTCCTGATCGGCAATGCCGCGAACTATCGCCGCTCCCCGGCGTCGATCCGCATCCTGCGCCCGATCGCCGGCAATGGCCTCTTGCTGAGCCAGGGGGATGACTGGAAGCTGCAACGCCGCACCATCGCCCCGGCCCTGGCGCCGCGGGTCATGCCGATGCTGACCCGCCATGTGGTGGCGGCGGCCGACCTCGCGATCGGGCGGCTGCAGGCGCAGGCCGGACAGAAGATCGACCTGCTGACAACGATGCAGACCCTGGCGCTGGACATCGCCGGGCGGTCGATGTTTTCGCTGGAGATGGAACAGCATGGCGGGGCGATGCGCCGGCTGCTGAACGAGTACAGCATCCGGCACTCGCCGCCGCACATGCTGGACATGCTGCTGCCGCCCTCGGTGCCGACGCCGCATGACTGGGGCCGCATCCGCTTCCGGCGGCGCTGGTTGGCATTCATGGACTCGATCATCGCCCACCGGCTGGCCGAACCGATGCCAGAATCGCCGCGCGACCTGTTCGACCTGCTGCGCGCCGCGCGCGATCCGGAAACCGGCGCCGGGTTCTCGGCCGCGCAGTTGCGAGACCAGGTGGCGACACTGATCCTGGCCGGGCATGAAACGACAGCGGTGACGCTGTTCTGGGCCCTGATCATGCTGGCGCAGGCGCCGGACGTGCAGGATTGGCTGGCCGAGGAAGCTGCGTCAGTGACGATGGAGGCCGATACGGCCTTTTCGGCGATGGCCGGGCTGGTGCGCACCCGCGCCGTGGTGAATGAGACGCTGCGGCTGTTCCCGCCTGCGTTCACGCTGGTGCGGGAGGCGATCGCGGCGGACCGGATCGGCGACCTGGCCGTGCCGCGCCGCAGCGTGGTGATGATCGCGCCCTGGGTGCTGCACCGGCATCATACGCTTTGGCAGGACCCGGACGCGTTCCTGCCGGCGCGCTTCATGCCGGACCAGCCGGCGCCAGGGCGGTTCACCTTCATGCCGTTCGGCGCCGGGGCGCGCATCTGCGTCGGCGCGCAGTTCGCGATGGCCGAGGCGATCCTGGTGCTGGCGGCGCTGGTCGGCCGGTTCCGTGTCACGCGGGTCGATGAGCAGCCGGTGATCCCGGTTGGGATCGTCACCACCCAGCCGGATCATCTGGCGGAGGTGTTCCTGACCGATCGCACGGCGGCATCGGCGCGGCCGGCTGCCGGGGCCAGGATGACGGAGACGGCCGAGCGCTGATCGCGGCGGGTTGGGTGGGGGCAATTGTGGGGGCCGATGATGGCATGGCGACACACGCATGCGATCGTGGCGCGGCCGTTTCGATCGGACGGGCGGTTGTGGTGCGGGGATTGTCGCGCAGGATACCACCGGGCGCATGCGCGACGACGTGAACCCGCCCGACCCGCCGGGCGGTATCCGGCCGCATCCAATATAGAACGGCAATCGGGCGAGCTCGATCATAAGCCGGTCAGGTCGACCCGCTCATGATTCAAAAGCCGTCGTTTGATCGCATGATTCACCCGGACCGGCGTTCAGCCGCGGGCGTTCATGCTTTGCCAGTCCTACCCCAGCAACGTGCGGGCACCGTCCCATAGGGTGCGCACGATCTCGGCGGCGGGTTGCGCAGGAGCCAGGGCGGCGGCCTGGCCGGCCCAGGCCTGCATGCGGTCGATATCGCCCGCCTTGGTGGCCTGGTCGCGCATCGCCTGCGTCAGTCCGCGCTGCACCGGATAGGGTGCCGGCGCCGGTGCGTCCGGCGCGGCGGCGGCGCGGGTGTAGCCGGTGGCGATGCTGCGGCCGGTGCGGCCGGAGAAGGCGCGGGTCACGGTGGTGTCTTCCGGCCGGGTGCGGCCGATCGCCTCGGCCCAGGCGGGTGCCAGCCGGGCTTCCGGGCTGCGCAGGAAACCGGTGCCGACCTGCACGGCCGAGGCACCCAGGATCAGCGCCGCTGCCACGCCGCGCGGGTCGGCGATGCCGCCGGTGGCGATGACCGGCACCTTCACCGCATCGGCGACGGCGGGGATCAAGGCGAACAGGCCGACCATGGCGGCCTCGGCGTTGCCGGCGTCGAAGGCGCCGCGATGGCCGCCGGCCTCCATCCCTTGCGCCACGACGGCGTCGGCGCCGGCCTGTTCGGCGGCCATCGCCTCGGCCACCGTGGTAACAGTGGCGAACCAGCGTATGCCGCGCGCCTTCAGCTTTTCGACAAAGGCGGACGGATACAGGCCCATGATGGAGGACACCACGGCCGGGCCGGCCGCGAGCAGCGCCTCACACTGGGCGGCGAAGTCGGGCGGGGTGACGTCGGCGGCTTCCGGCGGGACGGCAGGACCAAATTGCGCCAGGAAGTCACGCACCGATGCCTCATGCATGGCGTCACGCTGCGGCGGCGGGTCGGGAATCCACAGGTTCATCTGGAACGCGCCGTTGGTGGCGCCACGCACTTCCGACGCCCAGGCCTGGATGGCTTGCGGCTGCATCTGCAGCGCGCCGCAGGCGCCCATGCCGCCGGCGCCGGCGATGGCGATGGAGAGTGACGGCGGGCAGGCACCGGCCATAGGCGCCATCAGGATGGGCACGCGCAGCCCGTAGGCGGCGCAGAAGGCTTCGGCTCTGGCCAGGGCGGGATGGGGTGCGGGCATGGGCGGCGTTCCGTTGCAAGGTCATGACCGGCCGAGGTCAGGACAGGCGCCGGTGCCAGCCAGGTTCGATCGCCAGGCCGGACGCGTGATGCCTGTCGCCAGGGACGGGTCGCACCGGACAATCTGCCGCGGCGGTGGTGTCCCGGCAACCGCCCCTCCGCTTCAGGGAGTGCGGAACTCGATATCCTGCGCGCCGGACCACAGCGTCAACTTGCCGAGCGGCACCAGGTTTTCCAGCCCCTCGACGATGGTCAGGAAGTGATTGCCGGCCAGTTGCCCCATCTTGCTGGCGAAGCGCACGCCGCCATAGGCCAGCAGGATCTCGGTTTCCGAAATGCCGCCGGGATACAGCAGGAACTGGCCAGGGGCGGGAAAGCTGGAGTGGTTTTCATAACCCAGGCCAAGGTCCAGGTCGCCCAGCGGAATCCAGCAGCCTTCGCCGCTCCACCGCACATGGATGATGCGCTCCTTGTAGGGCAGCAGGGCGCGGAACCGGGCGCAGGTCTTCGGCGCGGCGGCATCTTCGAAGCGGGCCTTGAAGCGAAACGGGCCGGCGATGACGTCAATCAGGGACATGGGGACCTATCGTGTTGGTCAAAGGAGAAAAACGCGGTCGGGTCCGGCCCGGCATGAGGGAGAGCGGCGGACGCTCCCGTTTCAGCAGCCTGCTCGTACTCGGCATCCGCCGTGGGCCGTAACGAATATCCGCGGCTAAATACTAGACCTGGAAGGCGCTGGCGTCGAAGCCGAACGGCAGATTGCCGGTGGGCTTGATCATGTCGTACGGCGCGCGGGCCAGGAACTGGCCGCTGCCGGGTTCGGCCTGCACGACGCCGTCGCGCATCACCACCGCGCCACGCCGGATAGTCGCCACCGGCCAGCCGGTGACTTCCAGCCCCTCATACGGCGTATAGTCGATGATGTGCTGCATCAGCCGGTTGCTGATCGTCTGCTTGCGGGTCGGGTCCCACAGCACGAGGTCGGCGTCGGTGCCCGGCGCGATGGTGCCCTTGCGCGGATACAGGCCGAACAGCCGGGCGGGGTTCGACGCGGTCAGGCGGACGAACTGGCACGGGTCGATGCGGCCCTTCGAAACGCCTTCGCTGAACAGGATCGGCAGGCGGGCGGCAAGGCCCGGCACGCCGTTCGGAATGTCGCGGAACGGCGCGTCGGTGCCGTGCACGCGCTTGCCGGCCGGGGTCTCGTAGCTCCAGCCGCTGTGGTCGGAGGAGACGATGTCCAGCACGCCGTCGCGGATGCATTTCCACAGCCCCTCGGACGCCGCGGCGTCACGCGGCGCGGGGCTGCACATGAACTTGGCACCCTCAAAGCCCGGACGGTCCATGTCATCCGCGGATATGACGAAGTACTGCGGGCACGTCTCGCCCCAGACCTTCAGGCCACGGGCCTTGGCGCGGGCGATTTCCTCGGCGACCTCGGGGTGGGAGACATGGAACACCTGGATCGGCTGGTCCACCATCTCGGCCAGCGCGATAGCACGGTGGGTCGCCTCCCGCTCGACGACCGGCGGGCGGGACCATGCGTGGTATTTCGGTTCGGTGCGGCCGTCGGCCAGCAGCGCGGCGGTGCGCCAGTTGATCGCCTCGTAGTTCTCGCAGTGCACAGTGACGAAGGCGCCGTTGCGGCGGGCGGCGGCGAGGACGCGGATGAACTGGCGGTCGTCCAGGTGCAGGGGATCGTAGGTCAGGAACACTTTCAGGCTGCGCACGCCCGAGGCCACAACCTGCGGGATTTCGTTGAACACCACCTCATCCGTGGCATCCGTGATGATCTGGTGGAACGTATAATCCACCATCGCCTGCTCGGCTCTACGCCGGTATTCGGCCAGCGGGCCGAGGATGCCACCGCCCTTGAACTGGGTGGAGAATGTAATGACACTGGTGGTGCCGCCCGCCAGCGCCGAGGTGCTGCCGGTGGTCCATGTCTCCTCATCGGCGCCGCCGCCCCGCTGCAACTGCTCGATATGGCAGTGCGAATCCACGCCGCCGGGCATAACCAGCAGGCCGTCGGCATCGACGGT
This sequence comes from Acetobacteraceae bacterium, assembly GCA_027311485.1. GTDB lineage: Bacteria > Pseudomonadota > Alphaproteobacteria > Acetobacterales > Acetobacteraceae > Rhodopila. The sequence continues at coordinate 7,778 of DAICYU010000062.1, read as the reverse complement.
GCGCTCGCCCTTCAGACCAATGCCGACTGCGGCGATGCGGCCATCGCGCACGCCGACATCGGCGCGGAACATGTCGGCGGGGGTGACCACGGTACCGCCGGCAACCACCAGATCGTAATCGGCCATGACGTGTTTCCTCTATTGGGCGGGCGCGTATGAGGCGGGTGAGGCCCTGAGCGACCGGGCTATATTTATGCAGATGTGTCGCCGAATTGCCGCCGCTGTGTCCAGCCCCGACCGGGCAATCCACGCGGCGTCAAGACGCATCACGGTCAGGCGAATCTGGATCAGGCGCATCAGGGCCAGGCGCATAACGGTCGGGTCGCATCAGGCCCAATGTGCTTCAAGGGGCGGCAATGATGCTGACATGGGCGGCGACGATGCGCCATCCCTCCGGCATGCGCGCCCAGGTCTGCATCTGCCGGCCAACCTTGCCTTGCGTGCTGTCGCGATGGAACAGGGTGGACGCGGTGGCGGCATCGCGTCCGAACGTTGTGATCACGGTGCGCTCGATCGTCCGCATCAACCCGACCGGGGAGCGGGCGGCCCGGAACGCGCCGATTTCATCGTAGCCGTACAGGTTCTCATTGATGCCGTAGCGGATCGTGTGCGGACTGTCCCAGAACAGCGCCTGCAGCGTTTCGATGTCGTTGGTAACGAGGGCTTCTTCGTAGCGGGCGAAGGCGGCTTCGACTTCGGCTTTCACGTCGGGCAGGTTGATGTCCATTAATCAGGCTTCCAGGTTAGGCGCGGGGGAACGGGCGACGCCGTCGGCCTCAAGGGCGCGGGCGAGGCGCAGGGCGATATCCTCCCGCCACGGCGGGGCGATGATCTGCACCCCGATCGGCAGGCCGACATCGGTAGGCACCGGAACCACGACGACCGGCAGGCCGATGAACGAGATCGGCTGGGTGTAGACACCGATGTTGGGGCGGACCGGCATTTCCTTGCCGTTAAGCACGAAGTTCTTCTGCCCGATCAGCGGCGCGACACAGGGGGTCGCGGGGGCCAGCACGGCATCGACCCGCTCGAACAGGCGCAGCATTTCCTGTTGGTACCAGCGGCGGAATTTCTGCGCCTGCGTCACCGCGGCGGCCGGCACCAGGCTGCCGGCGATCAACCGGTCCCGCACGTCGGCGTCGAAGTCATTGGGGCGGGCGCGCAGGCGTTCCAGGTGCAGCGCCGCGCCTTCGGTCGTGGTGATGACATAGGCGGCGCTGCGGGCCCGCTGGGCTTCGGGGATGGTGACGGTTTCGCTGACGTCCAGCGCCTCGGCCACCGTGTTCAGGGCGGTCAGCGCCTGCTCCGACGCGCCGGCCTGGAAGTAGCCGCCGGCGATGGCAACGCGCAGGCCACCGATGCCGGTATCCAGCAGTTGCGCTACCGGTTCGGCGGGGCGATCGACGCAGACCGGGTCGGCGGGGTCGTAGCCCTGCATCGCGTCATACGCCACCGCGAGGTCGGTGACTGTGCGGGCGAAGGGGCCAAGGTGATCCAGGCTGGACACGAACGGAAAGCTGCCGGCCCGGGTCAGCCGGCCATAGGTGGGCTTCAGCCCGAAGATACCACAGAAAGACGCCGGCACGCGGATCGAGCCGTTGGTGTCGGAGCCGAGTGCCAGCGGCACGAGCGCGCCGCCGACCGCGCTGCCGGATCCGCCGGAGGAGCCGCCGGACATGCGGGCGGTGTCATGCGGATTGCGTGACGGGCCGTCATGCGCGTTTTCGCCGGTGAAGTCATAGGCGTATTCGCCCATATTCAGGGCACCAACCAGGATCGCGCCAGCGGCTTCCAGCCGTTGCACCAGCGGCGCGTCGGCGGAGGCGGGCGGGTGGTCGCGGTTGATTTTTGATCCGGCCAGGGTGGACAGGCCCTGGATGTCGATCAGGTTCTTGACCGCGAACGGCACGCCGGCCAGCGGGCCGGGGTTGTCGCCGGCGGCGACGGCACGGTCGATTGCCTCCGCCCGGGCGCGGGCCCGATCGCCGAGCACGGCGGTGAAGGCATTGAGCACCGGGTTCAGGCGGTCGATGCGGTCCAGCGTGGCGGCGATGATGTCGGCCGCGCGCGTCGTGCCGGCGGCGACGGCGGCGGCGATGTCCGTTGCGGGGGTCATGCGCGGAACACCGGCGCGGGGTCGAGATCATCGGCCAGCGGCTCATCCAGGACCGTCTGGGCGTGGCCGAGGGAGATCGCCAGGTGCATGCGGACGGCGTCACGCCATTCCGGCTGCATCTCGATCCCCAGGGCGGCTGTCCCGGCGTCGATCAGGGCATCGAATTCGGTGTCGGTCATGCGTGTTGTTCCCCCTGCTGCGCGGTCAGCCAGGCGCGCCAGCCGCCGTGGTGCGTGATATCGGGCGCGTCGCTGACTCCGGCCTGCTCTGCCAGAAATCCCAGGCATGGACCATCGTGCAACACGATGGTGCCGAAACCAAGTGGTGGCTGGACCTGGGCGAGCAGAGCGCCGATGGCGGTGGTGGGCAACGCCCAGATTTCGCCCTGGATGGCCGCGCCCTGCATGGCCGAACCGTCGGCGACACGGACCAGCCCCGGACGGGGGCCAAGCGCGTGCAGGCGGTACACGGGCTGCGTCGTCGCGGCGCGGACGAACCGGCCGCCGAGTGTCGTGACCTGATGGTTCAGCGGCAGCCCGGACATATGGGCGCCGATGCAGAACAGCGCCGTTTCGTCCGGGCCGACCGGGTCCGGCGTAGCCGGTGGCGGCAGTGTGCGCGCGGTGGCGCCGCTGGTGGCGGCGAAACGGCGATGCAGCGCGTCGGCCAGCGGGGCCAGCCGCCCCTCGGACCAGGCAGGGCCGAGCAGGACGGCGCCGATGGGAACGCCGTCGGGGCCGATGCCGATGGGGACGGCGAAACCGGCCATGTCACAGAGGTTGGCGAAGTTGGGGAAGGTACCCAGCCGCCGGTTGGGGTTCAGCGGGTCGGCCTCGACCTCGGCCAGTGTTGGGCAGAAGGGGGCGGTCGGGATCAGCAGGGCGTCGAAGCGGTCGAACATCAGGTTGGCCTGGCGGCGGGCCTGGCGCAGCAGATGAAAGGCGTCGAAGGCATCGACGGTCAGGCGGTGCAGCCCCAGTTCCAGGATGGCCCGCGTCGCCGGATACAGGATGTCCGGCTGCCGGGCGATCACCGGGCGCAGGGCGGCGCTGCGTTCGGCGACCCAGGGGCCTTCGTACAGCAGCCGGGCGACGTCCAGGAACGTATCGATCGCGATGGGTTCGGCGGCGAGGCAGGTGGCGGCGGCTGCGTAGGCGACGGCGACCGGAGGATCACACAGAGCGCCGACATCGGCCATCGCGATTCGCGGCCGCGGTTGCGGCGCGCCCCGGCGCAGATGCGCGAAGGGGGCGGCCCGCGAATACGGGTCCGCCACGTCGTAGCCGGCCATGACGCGCTGCACCGCCAGCGCCTGGTCGACGGACCCGGCGAGGACCGAGATGGTATCGACGGAGCGGCAGGCCGGGACCATGCCGCGGGCGGAGACACTGCCGATGGTGGGTTTCAACCCGACGATATTGCCGAACGCGGCAGGGACCCGGCCCGAGCCGGCGGTATCGGTGCCAAGGGCGAAATCGACGATCCCGGCGGCGACGGCGACGGCCGACCCCGAGGACGAGCCACCGGGCACATGAGCGGCGCTGAACACGTTGCGTGGCACGCCATAGGGGCTGCGCGTGCCAACCAGGCCGGTGGCGAACTGATCAAGGTTGGTCTTGCCGACCAGCAGCGCGCCGGCGTCCAGCAGGGCCTGAACCGCGGGGGCGTGTGCGGCCGGCGTATGGGCGAAGCCTGGACAGGCTGCCGTCGTGGGCAGGCCGGCGACGTCGATATTGTCCTTGACGGCGAATGTCATTCCCCAGAGCGGACGGTCCCGGGAACCTTCACGCTCCAGCTCCTGGGCACGGACCAGGATATCCTGGTCCGCCAGGCGGGTGATCCAGATTGCCGGATCGGCCTGCGCCCGGTCGGCGGCGATGGCGGCCCGGGCGGCGGCCAGCGGGGTGAGGCGCGGGGTTTCGTGTGTAGTCATGGGCAGGTTCGGCCCGCGGCGGGCCTGTCGGCAAACCATCCGGATGTGCGTCGCTTCATACTCTCCCCTGCCCTTCCCCATACCATCTGCGAACGACCGCGCCCTGGTCCCCAGCGCCGCCGCGGGCAGGATCGCCAAGGTCCAGGCACCCAAGGCTCCCGGCTGCCAGGCCCAGCGGACCCCTTAATGGAAGGCAAGAACCGGGCCAATCCAGTGGCATAGCCAGGGAGCGATCCCGTCCGGCCCGGGCCGGCGCGCCTGGGACCGGTGGACGGCGATGTCGGCCTTCAGGCCGGATCGCATAAAGCATTTCTCGACCATAATCATCAGGCAGCCTATTATGCGTGCATGGGCGGGTTTTGTTCCGGCAACAAGCAGGCAATCCGGCGTCAGCGGACGGCACCCTGGCTGATGATATCCCGGGGGCCGACATTCCGCCTGATGGCAGTCCGGCTGGGTGGCACCGGCCGGACGACCGGCGGTCCCGGTGCATTCCGCTGCGTCGGGATGTAATCCCTTGCCCGCGCAGCGCCTGGGCCGCCTGAGGGGCGCGCTGAACCAGTCGGGTGCCTGGCACGTCATATTCGTTGCGTGCGCCATCCTGATGACATGGGGATTCCTGCTGCTCGATCTGCAGCAGGAATATCGCGACACGCTGAATGGCGCCCTGCGGGAAACGCGCGGCGCCGCACTGGGGCTTGGCGAAACCACGCGGGTTTCCTTCGATGCGATCGATCAGTCGCTGAAGGCGCTGCGGGCGGATTATGTGCGCGACCCGGCACGGTTCGACCTGAAAGCGTGGCTGGCGAATCATCAGGTCGGCACCGGCCTGCTGATCCAGGCGGCCGTCGTCGACCGGGATGGTATCGTGGTGGCCAGCAACCTGCCGATGACCACCCGCGTCGATCTATCGGATCGCGCGCATATCCGTGCGCAACGTGACTCCAGGGACGACGAAATGTTCATCAGCCGGCCTGTCCTCGGGCGGGTGTCGAAGGCCAAATCGCTGAACATCACGCGCAAGATCCTGGCTCCCGACGGCCGCTATGCGGGCGCCGTCGTGCTCTCGGTCGGGCTCGACTTCCTGACACGGTTTTATCAATCGCTGACCAGCGACGGCTACGTGTTCCTGGTCGGCAGCCGGGACGGCATCATCCGGGGGCGCGCACCGGCGGACGATGCCCTGATCGGCACGCAGGACCCCGGGATCAGCAGCATAATCGCAGCCGGCGGCGTCGGCTCGGTGCGCACCCGAGCGACCGAGGGCGGTGCTGACCGGATCATCAGTTTCCTGGTGCTGGACCGGTATCCTCTAGCGGTGGTCGCGGCGCTCGACGCACGATCGGTGTTTGCGCAATACAATCGGGACCAGCGGCGGGCGATTGTCGCCGGCATTGTCCTGACGCTCGTGTTCCTTGGGATCGGCATTCAGCTGCTGCGCCAGCGCCGCCGGTTGGTCGCCAGCCAGTCGGCACTGACCGCGACGCTGGAAAACATCTCGCAGGGCATCATCATGGTCGATGCCGACGGACGGGTGCCGGTCATCAACCGCCGAGCGGTCGAGTTGCTGAACCTGCCCCGGTCGCTGATGGCGCGGAATCCGACCTTCCGGGAGATCCTGACCTATCAACTCGCGACGAATGAATTTGGCCGGGTCGGGGAATTTGATGCCGAATTCGTCTCGTTTGTCGAGCGGGGCGGCCTGTCCGATCAGTTCGGGACATATGAGCGCACCCGGCCGGACGGTACCGCCCTGGAGGTCACGACAAAGCTGCTGGCGGATGGCCGCGCGGTGCGGACCTTCACCGACATCACGGCCCGCAAACGCAGTGAGGAGGCCTTGGCGGCGGCCCGCGACGCAGCCGAAGCCGGGTCCCGCGCGCGCAGCGAGTTCATCGCGGTCATGAGCCACGAGATCCGCACGCCGATGAACGGCATACTGGGGCTGACCGAACTTCTGATGGGGCTGGAGCTTAGTCCGGCCGCGGCTGAGCATGTCCGCCTGATCAATGCCAGCGGCCGGCACCTGATGCAGATCATCAACGACATCCTCGACTTCTCCCGCCTCGGCGCCGGGCGGCTCGACCTTGATGCCGGGGAATTCGACCTGCGTGACATGCTGTCGCAGACGGTCGCCCTGCTGATGCAGCAGGCGCGCGCCAAGGGGCTGGACCTGTCCTGCGACGTCGCGGACGATGTGCCGGTTCGTGTTTCGGGCGACGCGCAGCGCCTGCGGCAGGTCGTTCTGAATCTGGCTGGCAACAGCGTGAAGTTCACCCAGCAGGGGCGCATCCACATTACGGTTCGGAGGATGCGCGACGAGGCATCCCATGTGCGCCTGGCGTTTGCCGTCGCCGACAGCGGGATCGGCATCAGGGCCGACGCGCTGGGACACCTGTTCACTGAATTCACGCAGGTTGACAGCTCGATCAGCCGGCGCTTCGGCGGCAGCGGCCTGGGCCTTGCGATCACGCGCCGGCTGGTGGAGATGATGGACGGCAGCATCAGCGTCGAAAGCACGCTGGGCGTCGGCAGCATATTCCGCTTCGATGTCAGGCTGCAGATGGTTGCCGATGACGCGCCGGAGCGCTCGGCCATGCGGCCGCCGGACAGCGGATTGGCGGCCGCACCCGCGCCGGCGAAGCCGATGGCGGCAGAACCGACGCCAGCGGAACCGACGCTAGCAGAACCGGTGGCGGCCGAACCGGTGACGACGTCGGCGGCCGAACCGGCGGCCACGTCTGCGGCGGAGCCGGCGGTGAACACCGGCGGCTGGCGCATCCTGCTGGCCGAGGACAATGCGACAAACCGCTTTGTGGCCAGCCGGATGATCGAACGCCTCGGGCATCAACTCGCCTGTGTCGATGATGGCCACCGCGCGGTCGAGGCGGTTCGCGACGGCGACTACGACCTGGTGCTGATGGACATGATGATGCCGGAGATGGACGGGCTGGCCGCGACACGGCTGATCCGGTCCCTGCCGGATGGCCGCGCCGCGATCCCCATCATCGGGCTGACCGCGAATGCCATGCAGGCGGACCAGGAAGCGTGCCTGGCGGCCGGCATGGATGGGTTCGTCACCAAGCCCGTCCGCATGCAAGGACTGGCGGATGCCATACGCCTGGTCATGACAGGGCGTGCGGCCGGACAAACCTGACGCATTGCTGTTTTCACACCCCGCACACGTCCGGTTTGCTTGACGTTTGCAGACAATGAAGTCAGCCTGACAGCGAAACGCCACAGCGCGTGCAAAACACGCCAAAGAACGCAAAAAAAGGAGGACTGCCATGGAATTGGGCTACTTCACGATGCCTTCCCATCCACCCGAAAGAGGGCTGAAGGCCGGTCAGGACTGGGACCTGCAGACCATGCGCTGGCTCGATGAGCTCGGCTATTCGGAAGCATGGATCGGCGAGCATCACACCGCGCCGTGGGAACCGAATCCCGCCCCCGATCTGCTGATCGCGCAGGCGCTGTTGCAGACGAAACGGCTGCGCATCGGTCCGGGCGGCTTCCTGCTGCCGTACCACCATCCGGCGGAACTGGCGAACCGCGTGGCGATGCTGGACCATCTGTCGGAAGGCCGGCTGATGTTCGGTGTCGCGGCCTCGGGCCTGCCGAGCGACTGGGCGATGTTCAATGTCGATGGCATGTCGGGGACGAACCGGGAAATGACCCGGGAAGCGCTGGACATCATCCTGCGGATGTGGAGCGACGAGCCGACGTTCG
>DAICYU010000629.1 GCA_027311485.1 Acetobacteraceae bacterium | reverse complement strand
GCCTGGTGCGGCACCAGCCAGTCCACGTCGGCGTGGCTCAGGCCGTTCGCGGCCAAGGCTTCTTCCACCGCTTCGGCAAGCCGGGTGACCGCATGGCGGAACACCTCCCGACCGTTCATCACCAGATGGCCCGGCTTGTCGGGCTGGCCGACGGCGCCATCGACATAAAGGATATCGCCCAGCGTACCCTGTGCGTGGATATGTGTGGAGAGGATACCGCGGCCGTTGGCCTCCTGCCGGTCGGCGGCGCGCAGGAACACCGCCCCGGCCCCATCGCCGAACAGCACGCATGTGCCGCGATCCTTCCAGTTCAGGATGCGCGAATAGACCTCACTGCCGATAACCAGTATGCCACGCGCCCGGCCGACGCGGATCATGTCGTCGGCGATCGCCAGCCCATAGATGAAGCCGGCGCAGGCTGCCGACACGTCAAAGCCGAAGCCCTGCCTGACACCCAGTTCAGCCTGCACCCGCAGCGCCGTAGCCGGAAACGCCTGGTCCGGCGTGCTGGTCGCCAGGATGATGCCATCGACATCATCCACTGTCGCTCCCGCGTCGCTCAAGGCTGCACGGGCTGCGGCGGCGCCCATGAAGCATGCGGTTTCGTGGGTGGCAGCAAAGTGGCGTTGCCGAATTCCGGTGCGCTCACGAATCCAAGCGTCCGACGTCTCGATCGTCTGCGACAATTCGTCGTTGGTGACGACACGCTCGGGCAGGTACCCCCCGCAGCCGGCAAGGATGGAGCAAAGCGGCATCATGAACCCTGGTCAGGCGGTGGCGAGGTGTGTGTCATCGGTGGAACCCGGTTGCGCGCCGGGCTTCTGGTCGCGTCCGTTCTTCTCTGCCGGAGTTCGTTTGTCCAGCCCAATCCGGGCCAGGTCTTCGCGGATCCGCTCATTGAACCGGTGCACCACCATGTCCATGGCCACATCCACCGCATGGGCGAAGCCCATGGCATCGGTTCCGCCATGTGATTTCACCACCACCCCGTTCAGCCCGACCATCACGGCGCCATTATACCGCCGGGGATCAAGCCACTCACGCAGCCGGTCCAGACCGGGGCGCACCATCAGGTAAGCGAGCTTGGCGATAATGCCGCTGGTGAAGACCTGCTTCAGGAATTCACCGATCAGCTTCAGGGCACCTTCGCCGGTCTTCAATGCGACATTGCCGGTGAACCCGTCCGTGACAATCACATCGGTTGTGCCGGCGGCGATGTCGTGGCCTTCCACGAAGCCGTGGAACTGTGGGCCGATATGGCTGGCGCGCAGGATTTCCGCTGCCTCCCGCACTGTATCGTCGCCCTTGAGTTCCTCGGACCCGACGTTCAGCAGGCCGATTGACGGTGCGGTCAGACCCAGCACGGTGCGGGCGAAAACATCCCCCATCACGGCGAATTCAACCAGGTTGCGGACGTCGCACTGCACGTTGGCGCCCAGGTCGAGCATCACCACGTCACCGCGTGCCGACGGACTGATGGCGGCCATTGCCGGCCGGTCGATTCCCGGCAGGGCCTTGATGACGATCTTCGCCAAGGCCAGCAGCGCACCGGTGTTGCCGGCGGACACCAAGCCCGACGCCTCACCGGACGCCACCGCATCAATCGCAAGCCGCATGGACGACTGGCGGCTGCGCAGCGCGGCAGTCGGCTTCATGTCGTTGCTGATCGTCTCGGACGCGTGGCGGACCGTGCAGATCGCACGTGCCCGCTTGTAACGCCCAAGCAATGTATTCAGCCGCGCTTCGTCACCGATCAGCAGGAACTTGGCATTAGGATGCCGTTCCGCCGCATATTCCAGCCCATGGACAACCATCTCGGGGGCTTTGTCGCCCCCCATGGCATCCACGGCCAGCGTGAACGTCGCTGTCACGGGCGAACCACCAGCACGCCGCGGCGCAGGATTATGCTCGGACAGCGCCCCGCAGCGCCTTGCCGGCTGCAACGACCTCGCGCCCATCGTAATGGCCGCAATGGCTGCAGACGTGATGCGGGCGCTTCAGCTCGCCGCAATTCGAGCACTCGGCATGTGCCTCTTTCGGCAAAGCATGGTGGCTGCGGCGCATGCCCCGACGTGACGGCGAGGTTTTTCTCTTCGGTACGGCCATGGGACAATGCCCCTTCCTCAACAACGGCAGCCCCGCCCGAGTGACGAGGCCAACCAAATCCCAAATAATGAGCCGCGGCGTCTAGCAGAGCCGCCGTCCGGCCGCAATGGCTTATGCCACGGGCATGGTGCGAACCAGCCCGCAGGCGGCTTGGCCCCGGGCGCAGTTGCAACGGGCGAGCAGGCCGGGGCATCAGTGCGGACGCGCCAGAACGTGGGCGTTGGCGCGAATCACCAGCACACGCCGGATTTTCTGCGATGGCGTCAGCAGGCCGTTCTCGATCGTAAACGGTGGCACCACGGCATGCTTGCGGATTCGCTCGGTGACCGAAAGCCGCAGATTGGTCCGATTGACCGCCAGGGCAACGGCAACATCGTCGTAGCCGTCAGCGGGAACCACGAGGGCGCTGACCCCGCTGCGGCCATCGCCGGCTACCACGGCCTGGGCAATCTCGGTTTCCGCCATAAGCATGCCCTCGATCTTGGCGGGAGAGACGTTTTCCCCGCCGGACAGGACAATCATATCCTTTTTGCGATCAGTAATACGCAGATAACCATGGTCGAGTTCGCCGATGTCGCCGGTGTGCAGCCACCCGTCGCGCAGAACCGACTCGGTATCCTGCTGGCGATTCCAGTAGCCGTCCATCACCAGACCGCCGCGGACCAGGATTTCA
>DAICYU010000628.1 GCA_027311485.1 Acetobacteraceae bacterium | reverse complement strand
TACCAAGCACAAGCTGATTGTGGAGCAGCAGGTCACCAATCAGGTTGTCGATATGGGCATGCTGACGCAGACCGCAGAGCCGGCAAAGGAGATCCTGGGTGTCGACACGATCGAGGCCGTGGCCGACAAAGGCTATTTCAAGATCGAGGACATCGAGAGCTGCGAGAACGCCGGCATCGTGCCCTACGTGCCGCGTCCACAGCGTGGCGCCTCGGTCAGGGCAGGCCTGTTCCGCAAGGATGAGTTTCGCTATGACGCAGACAGCGACAGCTATGTTTGTCCGGCCGGTCAGCGTTTATACCCGTATTCATCTTCGCTTCTACGCGGGCTGAAGAAGATCAACTACGTCAACAAGCTGGTGTGCGACGACTGCAAGCTCCGTTCGCACTGCACCAACGGTCCGTTCCGCGCGGTTTCTCGCCTTGAGAACGAAGCGGTGCTGGATCGGATGCAGGCCCGGCTGGTGGCACGCCCTGGAGTGCTCGATCGACGTCGCGAGACGGTTGAACATCCATTTGGCACCATCAAACAATGGAAGAACCAGGGCGCGTTTCTGATGCGTGGTCTGGAGAAGGTCCGCGGTGAGTTCAGCCTGACCGCCCTCGCCTATAATCTGCGGCGGGTGCTGAATATCGTTGGATTTTCGGAGCTGATGGCCGCGGTGGGGGCCTGACAGGCGCCCGGCTTGCCGTATTTTGCCAGGCTGACTGGCATGGCCACCGAAAGTCACGGCGCAGAACCGGGATACCTGTAGATCTGCCTGTAAGGCGCGCCAAAATCTTGTCGTGCCCTTCTGAGAGCCAGCTTCGTCCACATCACCGCCAAGCGAGTTTTCACACAGTCTGTTACATTTTTGTACCTACAGAAGGTAGCGATTGGTGCCTATTTCGCTGGGACGCGGAGAAGGCGCGCAGGAACCTCGCCAAGCATGACGTCGCGTTCGAGGATGCTGCACTGGTATGGAAGGACCCGATGCACCTGGTCCGCTTCGACCGGATCGAAGCAGGGCAGGAACGTTGGTATGCGCTCGGAACAGTTGCGGGGGTCGTGATGCTGCTGGTGGCGCACACATACCCGGATGGTGGCGAGGGCACGATCCGGATCGTGAGCGCACGAAAGGCAACGAACGTAGAGCCGACGGCTTACGAGGATGGCGATTTCTAAGGAGCAGCGGCAGCGACTGGAGCGGCTTGCAGCCGCTCCGGAAACCGACGTCGACACCACTGATATTCCTGAGGTCAAAGATTGGTCCGGCGCCGTCAGGGGCGGGCTGTATCGGCCGCGGAAGGAGGTGATCACCATCCGTCTTGATGCCGATGTCCTGGCTTGGTTCACGAAAAACGCCAACGAAGGCAGAGGCTGCCAATCCGCGATCAACGCAGCGCTACGGGAGCATGTGACGCATCGGGAAAAGAAGACGCAGCGCGCATGACTGACAGCCGCACCTCGGCCACCGGATAAATCCCGTTTAGGCCCCGAAACACCCACCCGCCCGCCATCCCGGACCCAACCCCTTGCCATCCCCCATTCCCCCGGTCCAGCCTGTGCCCAGACCCGTGCCACAACGCCCGGCACGAACCCGCAAACCGGCACCGCAAGATGCCGCAGCAGCAAGGGGAGGCAGACAACGATGCGTTCCAGCCAGAACGGCATCCTCACCACCCATGTCGGCAGCCTGCCGCGCCCGGACCCGCTGATCGAGGCCAACCGCAAGCGTCTCGCCGGCGAAGGCGTGGATGAGGCCGATTTCCAGCAGCAACTCGCCGCCGCGGTGGTCGATGTCGTCCGCCGCCAGGTGGACGCCGGCATCGCCATCCCCGGCGACGGTGAATACGGCAAGGCCATGGGCAGCCGCGTCAATTACGGCGCGTGGTGGAGCTACTCTTTCTCCCGCCTCGGCGGTCTCGATCCGCATGGCCCTGGCCTCTACCAATTCCCCGCGCGGCATTCCTCCCCCGGCAACGTCGTGCTCACCAGCTTCGGGGACCGGCGGGACCGCACCCGCTTCGCCGCCGCCTACAACGATCCCGAATCCGGCATCACCACCGGACCACGCCCGCCGCACTGGCCGGTCTGCGTCGCGCCGCTGACCTATACCGGGCAGGACGCCATCGCCCGCGACATCGCCAACTTCAAGGCGGCCCTGGCGGCCTGCGGCGTGCAGGAGGGGTTCATGACCTCCATCGCGCCCGGCAGCGCGTCGCGCATCGGCAATGCCTACTACAAATCCGACACGGACTTCCTGGCCGCCTGCGCCGATGCAATGCGGGAAGAATACAAGGCGATCATCGACGCCGGGCTGATCCTGCAACTCGACGATCCGTCCATTGCCGAGAACTGGGACCAGATCAATCCGCCCCCGAGCGTCGAGGACTACAGAAAATTCTCGATGCTGCGGGTGGAGGCGCTGAACGCCGCCATCAAGGGCCTGCCGAAGGACCGCATCCGCTTCCATCTGTGCTGGGGCAGTTGGCACGGGCCGCACACGACCGACATCCCGATGCGCGACATCGTCGATGTCATGCTGGCGATCGATGTCGGCGCCTATTCGTTTGAGGCCGGAAACGTCCGTCATGAGCATGAATACGCAGTCTGGCGCGACGTCAAGCTGCCCGATGACAAGCTGATCCTGCCCGGCGTCGTCAGCCATGCCACCAACGTGGTGGAACATCCCGAACTGGTCGCCGAACGCATCATCCGCTTCGCCAACCTGGTCGGCGTGGAGTACGACCGGGTCAACCCGGCCTACCCGGTGCCGCGGCCGATCCAGGTGCTGTCCCAC
>DAICYU010000627.1 GCA_027311485.1 Acetobacteraceae bacterium | reverse complement strand
GCCTGGTTCAAGATTGCGCACCAGACCGGCATCGGACGATCGGCCGTCAGACTGGTCCCGACGGATGCGGACGGGCGGATGGATGCGCAGGCTCTGCAGCAAGCATTGCGCGACGATATGGCACATGGCTCCCGGCCGGTGATGGTTGTCGCGACAGCGGGCACCACGGGTGCCGGAATGATCGACCCGCTTCGTGCGTGCGCCCAGGCTGCCCATGAGGCCGGTGCATGGTTTCATGTGGATGCGGCCTGGGGTGGCGCGTTGATCTGCTCCGACAGGCTCCGCGCGTGCCTTGACGGAATTGAAGCGGCAGACTCGGTCACCATCGACGCCCACAAATGGTTCGCGACAACGATGGGTTGCGGCATGTTCCTGACGCGGCATGAACATGTGCTGGCAGACACATTCCGTGTCGAGACGGGTTACATGCATTCGAACAACCCGGGCCTCGATCCTTATGTAACGTCGGTCCAATGGTCGCGGCGCTTTCTTGGTCTGCGTCTTTTCCTGTCGCTTGCCGCGGCAGGCTGGGATGGGTACGCGTCGCACGTTGAACACGCCATCGCCCTGGCCGAGCATCTGAGAGCGCGATTGGCAGCTGATGGATGGCGCATTGTGAACGAGTCGCCGTTAGCGGTTGTCTGCGCAGAGCCGCCCGACGGCTACCCGCCGGCACGTTTGATCGTGCGCGAGGTCGTTGCGTCTGGGCATGCATGGATCTCGACCACCGTTTTCGGCGGGCGGGACGTTGTAAGGATGTGCATCACGAACGGCCGCACGACGGTAAATGACGTCAATGTACTTGTTGATACACTACAGGGGAATGGGCGTCGGCCGCAGCACGCCGGGCGAGACCGGCAGATGCACCACCAGGCCTGAGACATCGATATTTCAAAAGCGAGACGGGAGCTGGCTTACATGGACGTAATGGCAAGGACACGCTACCAGGATGTTGTGGACGAGATCGGAGATCTCGCCTGGGACGCTCTCGGCGTCGAAGACATGATGGGCGTAGCCTGGGCGTACTACTACTTCTCGATTCAATTTCGTGAAAGCCTCACCGCTGCGCGGGCGATTTATCCGGACGATGTGAATCTGCAACGGCTGGAGATTGAAGAGTGCGATACGGCGAATCTCTCGCCCTGGCCGGGTGTAGCCGTGGCGGGTGAGCGGATGAACCACGACGAGTTTATGCGACGGACGCTGACGCTGACCCAGATTCCCGCCGATCAGGCGCGGTTCTTCCAGGCGGCTGGTGAGGCCTACCTGGCCTTCACTCGAAGGATCAATCCAGAAATGAGGGCCTTGAGCATCGCCAGCTACGAGGATGGCGGGCTTGAGACCGTGTTCAACGGAATGCTTCGTTTTTCTGGCTGGCAGAACACGCTGCTGCAGGCCTTTCGGCATTTCGTGACCGAGCACGTACGGTTCGACAGCGACCCGGACCAGGGCCATGGGGCTCTCAGCCGCCATCTTGTGCCGGACGACGGCATCCTGCCGCTGTGGAGGGCGTTCCGCGATCTGCTCGTGACCTGCGTTCCCAACCTGGCGGCACTGAAAAGAAGCACTTCTTAGTGCCGACGAAATGAGCAGGCGGTCAAAGCCTGGAATTTCTGGAGGCCTGCGATATGGGACACGAGCCAGTAGGGAACGCGAACCGTCTGGCACTGAAGTCGTGGCGCCGGGCACTTGAGCTGAAGGGTCTTGTCGAAACGGGTCCGCATCAGACGCTGCTGTCTTTCATCATGGCCTCCTCGCAATTCCATGCTGAACGCCCGGCGTTGCGCGACGAGGCCCGCCAACTCAGCTATCGGGACCTGACCGACCTGGCCCTCTTCTACGCCAAATGGAGCCTGGCAAGCGGGCTGGGCCGGGGCGCGACTGTCGCCGTTATGATGGTGAACAGTGCAGCCTATCCCGCGATCTGGCTGGGTATCACCCATGCGGGACGGCTGGCGGCACTGATCAACTCCAACCTTCGTGGAGCTGTTCTGGCGCATGCGATCCGCGTGTCCGGGGCGCGACATGTCATTGTCGATGCATCCACACAGGCGGCGCTCGCGGAAATTACCCAGGACGTGCCGTGGGATGTGCAGATATGGGTGCATGACGCCGCGACAGGCGGGCTGCAAGGGATCAGTGTTGTAGCACCGGGCTTTGCTGACGTGACCGAGCCGGCCGCTCATCCGGCTCGGCAGGACCCGGCGCTGTTGATCTACACCTCCGGCACGACAGGAATGCCGAAGGCTGCGTATGTCCGCCATGGTCGGATTTTGGAATGGAGCGCCTGGTTCGCCGGCATGACGGACGCTCAATCAACGGACCGGCTTTTCAACTGCCTTCCCATGTACCATAGCACGGGCGGGGTGGTCGCGATCGGGGCGATGCTTGCCGTTGGCGGATCCGTTGTTGTCCGACCGCGCTTCTCCGCCACGCGTTTCTGGGACGACGTCGTTGGCAATGACTGTACGATCTTCCAGTATATCGGGGAACTTTGTCGTTACCTTGTGCGCAGTCCGCCCCATCCGCTTGAAGCCGCGCACCGGCTGCGTCTTTGCTGCGGAAACGGCCTGCGTGGCGATATTTGGGAGGCGCTCCAGGCCCGGTTTCAGATTCCGCGCATTCTGGAATTCTACGCTGCGACTGAAGGCAACGTCTCGTTATACAATTGTGAGGGGAAGCCGGGCGCGATCGGGCGTGTCCCGCCCTTTCTGGCGGCCAGCTATCCGATTGAGCTCATCCAGATTGATGTGGAGACCGGCAGCCCCATCCGGGGGCCAGATGGGTTCTGCCTC
>DAICYU010000626.1 GCA_027311485.1 Acetobacteraceae bacterium | reverse complement strand
CGCCTGCCCGCACACCACAACGCAGGCTTTGCAATCAACCGCATTGCCCTCCGGCGGCGAGGCTGGTAAACGACCTCTCCCTGACGGTCGGAGCGTAGCGCAGCCTGGTAGCGCATCAGTCTGGGGGACTGGGGGTCGTGGGTTCGAATCCCGCCGCTCCGACCACTCAAGCCAAACCACCCCGCAAACCAACTCAGGGCCGGTCCATTATCGCGCCGCATGTTCCACGGATGCCGCCTGGCGACCACGCGCCGGATCAAGCCGTCAGCCGCCGATCACCATCCCGCTCACCGGACGCCGATCGGTCCCCGAAGCCCATTTTGCCAAACCTGCCCGCATGTGCACGCCCAGGAACAGCCATGCAGACATTGCGGACATATACCCCGCCCGTCATACTCGCCGGGAGCCTTTCAATCTGGAAATCCCGAGCACGTCGCCAGGGCGGGATAGGCGCGGACCGAGCGCCAGGAGTGTCGTAGTATGTGGATCGTCCGGGTCGCGCTTGATCGGCCCTACACCTTCATTGTTCTCGCGCTGCTGATCCTGATCCTGAGTCCGTTGGTGATCCTCGCCACACCGACAGACATTTTCCCGAATATCAATATTCCCGTCGTCGCGGTGGTCTGGAGCTATAACGGCCTCAACCCCGAGGAAATGGAAGGGCGGCTCACCACAAGCTACGAACGCTCCCTGACCACGCTCGTCGACAACGTACAGCATATCGAATCGACCAGCTACGACGGCCAGGCGCTGGTTAAAATCTACCTCCAGCCGCACGCCAGCCTCGATACCGCCAACGCCCAGGTCACGGCGGCCGCCCAGCTTATGCTGCGCCAGATGCCGCCAGGCACGGAGCCGCCTGAAATCCTCAATTACAGCGCCTCCAGCGTCCCGATCCTGCAACTTGGCCTCTCCGGCGCCGGCATGTCCGAGCAGGAGCTCAATGACCTCGGCCTGAACTTCCTGCGCACACAGCTCGTCACGGTACCGGGCGCCGTCATCCCGTACCCTTACGGCGGCAAAATGCGCCAGATGATCATCGCCTTCAACCCCAGGTTGCTGCAAGCCAAGGGGCTTGCCCCCGCCGACGTGCTCAGCGCGATCGCCCGGCAATACCTGGTGCTGCCATCCGGCACCGCGAAAATCTCCCAGTTCGAATACGACGTGCGCGTGAACGGGACGCCGCGCACAATCGCGCAGCTCAATGACCTGCCGATCAAGACGGTCGGCAACGCCACGATCTACCTGCGCGACGTCGCGACCGTCAGCAGCGGCTTCTCCCCGCAGACCAACATCGTCCGGCAGAACGGGCGGCGCGCCGTGCTGGTCAGCATCATCAAGGCCGGCAACGCATCGACCATCAACGTCGTCAACGATATCCGCGCCATGCTGCCGCATGTGGAACAGATGCTGCCGCCCCAGCTGAAGGTCGAACCGCTCGCGGATCAGTCGATCTTCGTGAAGGCGGCCGTGGCCAGCGTGATCCGGGAGGCTGTGATTGCCGCCGCCCTGACCGCGCTGATGATCCTGATGTTCCTCGGCAGCTGGCGCAGCACCCTGATCATCGCAGTGTCCATCCCGCTCTCGATCCTCAGCTCGATCATGGTCCTCAGCTTCATCGGGCAGACGATCAACATCATGACGCTGGGCGGCCTTGCGCTCGCGGTCGGCATTCTCGTCGATGACGCCACCGTCACGATCGAGAACATGGAGCGGTACCTGGAGGAAGGTTTCGGCCTGCGGGAGGCCATCCTGCACGGCGCCGCGCAGATCGCCGTGCCGGCCCTGGTGTCCACCCTGTGCATCTGCATCGTGTTCGTGCCGATGTTCCTGCTGGGCGGCGTCGCGCGTTACCTGTTCGTGCCGCTGGCGGAAGCGGTCGTGTTCGCCATGATCGCTTCGTATATCCTGTCACGGACGCTGGTCCCGACCATGGCGCTGTACCTGCTGCGGGCCAAAACACATGGGCGGACAAAGTCGCGCAATCCCCTGCTCCGCTTTCAGCGCGCGTTCGATGATCGGTTTGAGCGGCTGCGCATCGGTTACCGCGAAACCCTGACGTTCCTGATGGACCGCCGAGCGGTGGTGATTCCGGTGTTTTTGCTGGGGTCCGTCGCGGCCTTCGCGCTTGTGCCATGGCTGGGGCAGAACTTCTTTCCCAGCACCGACAGCGGGCAGTTCATCCTGCATATGCGGGCCAAGACCGGCACCCGCATCGAGGAAACCGCCCGGATTGCCGATCTTGTCGAAACCCGGATCCGCCAGATCATCCCGGCGCGGGAGATGGAAACGATCCTGGATAATATCGGCCTGCCGTACAGCGGCATGAACCTGACGCACGAAACCTCCGGCGTGATCGGCGCGGCGGACGCCGATATCATGGTCTCGCTCAAGCCCGACCACCAGCCGACGGAAGACTACGTCAAGGCGATCCGGGTCGCACTGGCACATGATTTCCCGGGCGTCACGTTCTACACCCTGCCGGCCGACATGATCACCCAGATCCTGAATTTCGGTCTGCCGGCGCCGATCGACATCCAGATCAGCGGCGCCGACATCAACGCCAATCATGCCGTCGCGGACCGCATTCTCGATCAGGTCCGCTCGGTCCCCGGCATCGTGGACGCGCATCTGCAGCAGAACTTCGACTACCCGACATTGGACATCAACGTCGATCGCACCAAGGCGCAGCAGAACGGCCTGTCCGAAGTCGATGTCGCCACCAGCGTGCTGGATACATTGAGCGGCAGCGTGCAAACCGCGCCGATGTTCTTCCTGAACCGACACAACGGCGTCA
>DAICYU010000625.1 GCA_027311485.1 Acetobacteraceae bacterium | reverse complement strand
TGCTGTTGCCGCCCGAGGCCTCGCCCGAAGTCATCGCCCAGATGAAAGCCGCCTTCGGCTTCGACAAGCCACTCTACATGCAGTATTTGCTGTGGCTGCTGCGGGCGCTGCATGGCGATTTCGGCGGTGGTCGCGGTGGGCGCCATCGGCGATCCGCTGGTGAAAATACTCGCGGACAAGGCGCGAAAAATCAAAGTCGGCCCCAGCGACGGCGACGGCGTGGAAATGGGGCCGCTGGTGACGAGCGTGCATCGCGACAAAGTCGCCGGCTGCTGCAGCGGCGTGCGCCACATCCTCGGTGATGGGGAATTCGCAAATGCGAGCGCCGAGTGTGCGGAAGTGATTGCGGCTAGAGATTGAATTGTCATCGTGACTGGCCATCGGCAGGCCCGCCCGTCGCGCGGCGGCCGCGACACGCTGTTGCGCCGCCGGCACGTCGTCGGCGCGGGCCGCAACACGGTCAGCCAATGCCCGGAACGCGTCCATCGTTATCCCGGCACGCGCGCTGTACTTTGCGCCGTCCACTGGATGTTTCAGCTTTCTCACGATCGATAGCGTGTGATCATTGAAGGCCAGCAGGTGCACGCGGCCGGCTGCGATATCCGCCAGCGCGGTCTCCTCGGCATCCAGGTTGAAGGCTTCCCATCGCAGGTGCACCCGCATATCGCAGGTCCAGCGGTTCGCCTGTAGCGCATCCAGCAGGGCCTGCCATGCCGGAAGGCTCCGCAGTCCGGGTTCCCACGACAGGGTCACGCCATGGAAGGCCGTGGTGATCCCGTTGGCCAGGAGTTGTGATTCCGTGTCGCGCAGGGCCAGATCGGCGGGGAAGCTGACACCGGGGCGCGGCTGCAACTGGCGCTCAAACGCGTCGCCATGCAGATCGACAATGCCAGGCAGCACCAGCAAGCCGGACACGTTCAGGGCCATGCCGGCGTCGGCCGCCCCCACCCGGTCAATCATGCCGTCCCGCAACACCAGATCCGTCCGCTGCAAACCGTCCGACGGCAGCAGCACGGTTCCACCCTTAATACGAAGCATCAGTCGCGTCCTTATGGTTCAAAAACGATCTGGACGCGCGGTGTCGGGTAGCAGCCGATGGCGTACTCCACGATCGCGCCATCGCGGTCGACGTTTATGTTCTCCCCCACCAGCACCGGACGGCTGCGGACCATGCGCAGCAGGTCGGCCTCGGTTGGCGTGGGCAGCCGAGCGGTCATGCGGGTCTGCTGGCGCATGTAGTCCTCGACGCCTACCGCACGCAGGGCTTCAGTGATCCTGGGGGTTTGTTGCAACGCCTGCAGCAGGCCCTTCAGCCGCGCGGCAGGAAAGTAATGCCGTGTCAGGCTGACCGGACGGTCGTCGGCGAAGCCCAACCGCTCCAGCAGCACCACGCGGGTACCGGTGCGAACGCCAAGGCCGGCGGCGACGCGCTGGTCCGCCGGGATTTCCCGCAACTGGCGGACGATCCCCGAAGGTTCCTTGTTATGTTTCCGTATCCATTCGGAAAACCGGGTCCGCGGCTCGACATTGTAGTCCAGCACATCCTCGGCGACGAAGCTGCCGCGGCCTTGCTCCACCCGGATCAGGCCATCCCGCGACAATTCCTCAAGCGCTCGGCGGACCGTGTGCCGGTTGACGCCGAACCGGGCGGACAGCGTCGCCTCGGTCGGCAGGCGCGTGCCGGGTTTATAGTCGCCGCCCGCGATCGCCGCCTGCAGGTCCATGACGATCTGCCGCCACAGGGCAACCCCCTCCTGGCGCCGCACCGGACTTGTGCCGATGTCATCCGTATCGCTGGGCAGGTTCATCAATGTTTCATCCGATATTGCGGCGTAACCGGCCTAGATCGCCGTTGACGTTAACCTGTATTATATCTAGCTGTCTAGACATCTGAACAGTGCCTGGATGGCGATGACCAAGCATCTTTCCGCCGATCATCCAAACCCGGACCGACGCCGCTGGATGGCGATCGTCGCGCGCGCCCCGGCGGCGCGGATGCAGTCCTTACTGTCACAGTGCGGGTCGCTGCCCCAATACAGCCGCCTGCGCGGGCCGGAAGCCGGGCTGGCGATGGTGCGTGGCCGGGCGGGCGGTGGCGGGGCGCCGTTCAACCTGGGGGAAATGACGGTCACCCGATGCGCGGTACGGACGGAAGCAGGGCATGTCGGCCACGCCTACGTCGCCGGGCGCGACGAAGCGCGCGCCGAACTGGCAGCCCTGGTTGATGCGCTGATGCAGGACGCCGATCGTGCGCCGCAAATCGAATGCACGGTGATCGCGCCGCTGGAAGCCGAGCAGGCGGCGCAGCGCGCTGAACGCAGCCGCAAGGCGGCCGCGACCCGGGTGCAGTTCTTCGCCATGCAGACGATGCGCACATGACCGACACGCTCACCCCCGCCTTCGTTGACCCTGTGGCGGACTCGCAAGCCTGCTTTCGGGCCGTTCTGGCGGCGATGTCCCGTCCGGGCTCGGTCCACACCCTGGCCGCCTTTGCTGCCCCGGCGCCGCTGTGCGGCTCGGTTGCGTCGGTGCTGCTGACATTGGTGGACCGGGAAACGCCGCTTTGGCTCGATCCCGCCGCCGCAGCGGCGCGGCCATGGATTGCATTCCACACCGGCGCCGCAGCTGCGGCGTTGGGTACGGCGACGTTTGCCGTGGCCCTGACCCTGCCACCGCTGGAAGCGCTGCACACCGGCGCGGACGAAACCCCGGAAGCGTCGGCGACGGTTATTCTTCAAGTGGCGTCCCTAACCGACGGGCCGCGATTTACCGTGGAAGGTCCCGGACTGCCGGCGCCC
>DAICYU010000624.1 GCA_027311485.1 Acetobacteraceae bacterium | reverse complement strand
TGTAGCCAACAGGGCGGTCAGAAGAGCCATGCGAGCGGCCAGCCTCCGCGGCTGCACGCCTAGCAGTACTTGATGCCAACGGCCCGAAGGTCGGTTTGTACTCATTGGATCTCACTTTGCCTATTCAGGCGTCGTAGGCCGGAGCCTGTTTCTTCGGACTGGGCTCAGCGGCGCTGCAAAGTGCCCACCCTTCGCTTTGCACTTCAGCAAGCCTTCAACTCCAGCCTCATTGTTGGGTTTGCCTTGCCTGTCACATGCGTTCCTTGATGCCCGATTTAATCAGCCACCAGTTCACTGGATAGGCGGTGATGAAGCCAAAGATCATGGCAATCTGCATCATGAACCAAAACTCGACCATGTTCGTCTGCAACGGCGTGCCAAGGACAGTCCGGAACAGGTAGAAGTATGCGAAGGCCATGAAGCCGTACATCCCGACTTGCCAAGCCGTCAGCGAGAGCGTGTCTGCCTTGATCGCGGCCGCCAAGCCTGGTCCGAAGGACAGGCCGCGCATCGGCGCTATGGTAAAATACTGGAAGAAGATGCCGAAGGCGTAGGCGAAGATGTAGTCCACGATCCAGACAGCAAAGATTTTGTCACCGAACAGGCCTTTGTAGCCAAACCAGACTGCGATCGTGGGCACCGCGAACACCAGCCACTCGGCAACGATATCGCCCAGCGTGCAGCCGCTGCCGCAATGCAGGGCACCATTAGCGACCACGACGGGGAACGGCGTCTCACGCTTGTTGGGCGGCTCCTGCTTCCGTTGCATGGCCGCGTGCATCTTTTCATGCGTCGCGAGCCGACCATAGACGAAGTACTGCCAGACGATCCACGCCGTACCGAAGAGCGCCGTCACCGGCCAGACGACGTTCATGATCCACATATGCTGGGGATGGCGCGAAACATCGACCGCGACAATTGCCGCGCACAGACCTCCCAACAGCAGGTAGGCGATCGACAGGTCGTGCAGCCAGGAAGGAATCATCGGCACTCACGTTAAGAAGGGTTAAGCGGAGCGCAAACAGCGCTTGCAGGTGTCCTGGACCGACCGGCATTAAGCGGCGGACTGGACTTCATACCCGGCATTGGCGATGACCCTGCGCACAGCCGCCTCATCCGGTGCGCCTTTGACACGCACCTCGCCCCGTCCCAAGTCAACGCTGACCTCGTCCACGGCAGGGACGGCCTCCACGGCCTTAGTGACCGTAGCGACACAATGCCCACACGTCATTCCCGAGACTTTTAATCGAAGCATTGGCCTTCTCCTTTGCAGCGCGATCGAGAGGTGGAGCTTCCAACATGGGAAGGTCAACAGGTCGGCGGCAGGTTTCAAAAACCCTGACCGCAGCTTTGGTAACTTCGCAGATTTGCCTTGACCTTCCCATAGTGGGAAGCCCCACGTGAGATGCACCGAATGTTGCTGGAGGTGCGGATGGACGCCCTTATTGACCAGGATCAGGCCCACTTGGCCGCCAAGGAGATCGATGTCGGCATCGAGGGCATGACCTGCGCCTCCTGCGCCGGCCGGGTGGAGCGGGCGTTGAAGCACCTACCCGATGTCGTCGACGCGACGGTCAATCTCGCCACCGAGCGTGCCCATGTCGCCTTCGCAGGGGCGGCCGATCCTCAGGCCGTCATCGCGGCGGTGCAGGCCGCCGGCTACGGTGCGTCGCTGGCCGGGTTCGACCTGGTGATCGGGGGCATGACCTGCGCCTCCTGCGTGAACCGGGTGGAACGGGCGCTGCTGCGGGTGCCGGGCGTGATCAGCGCGGAGGTGAACCTCACGACCGAACACGCGCGGGTGCAGGCGGTTCAGGGTGCCGTCACGATCGAACAGCTCGTGGCCGCGGTCGGGGACGCAGGATACGAAGCCGTCTCGGCCGGGACGGCCCAGGATGCCGGCGCAGCCGCCGCGGCCCGGGGACAGCGCGACCTGGTGCGCTTGGGCGCGGCCGCCGCGCTGTCGGCGCCGCTGCTGGCCGGGATGGTCGTCCATCTGTTCGACGCCCGCTGGATGCTGCCCGGCTGGTTCCAGTTCGCGCTGGCGACGCCGGTGCAGTTCTGGCTCGGCGCGCGGTTTTATGTCGCCGGTTGGAAGGCGGTGCGGGCGGGAGCGGGCAACATGGACCTGCTGGTCGCACTCGGCACCACCGCGGCCTGGGGCCTCAGCGTGTTCGAGTTGCTGGTCACACGCCCAGGAAACGCGCCGGCGCTCTATTTCGAGAGTTCCGCGTTGATAGTGACCTTCATCCTGTTCGGAAAATGGATGGAGAGCCGCGCCAAAGGGCAGACTGCGTCGGCGATCCGCGCGCTCAGCGACTTGCGGCCCGCCACGGCGCGCTTGCGCCGCGACAACACCGAGGTGGAGGCACCGCTCGCCTCGGTGCGGGTGGGAGACGTCGTGGTGGTGCGGCCCGGTGAGCGCATCCCGGTCGATGGGCGCGTCATCGAAGGCGGCGGCAGCGTGGATGAGTCCATGCTGACCGGCGAAAGCCTGCCCGCAGAAAAGACGGTCGGCGCCCAGGTGACGGGCGGCTCGATCAATGTTGATGGGCAGCTAATTCTGGAGACGACCGCCATCGGCGCCGAGACCACGCTCGCCCGCATCGTCCGGCTCGTGGAAGGAGCGCAGGCCTCGAAGGCGCCGATCCAGCGCCTGGTGGACCGTGTGAGCGCAGTCTTCGTCCCCGTCGTGCTCGGCGTGGCGTTGCTTACCTTCGTGGCCTGGTGGGCTGTGACCGGCGACCCTACGCAAGCTTTGCTGAACGCCGTGTCGGTGATGGTCATCGCCTGTCCCTGC
>DAICYU010000623.1 GCA_027311485.1 Acetobacteraceae bacterium | reverse complement strand
ATGTGCCTTGTTTAAACGTCGAAAGCCCGAAGAAACAATTTCCGCTGCTGGCACGCTGATGCCGGCTGGCATGCCTTCCGCATCGGAGGACACCAAGGTCGAAAAACCCGAACTTCCTGCAATTCAGCCCGCCAAAGAGATTGTCGCTGCCTCGGGCGACAATGGTCTTGGCGTTCCCCCTTTCCGTCCGGCTCCGCCCAAGGATGCGCAAACCATGTCACGCCCCCCCTTCCCTGCCCCCACCAACCCCACCTCCACGCCCGCCATGCCGCCCGCGCGCCCCAGCGGCCCGACGCGTCCGCCGTCGCGCGACCTGGCGGAACGGCGGACGCTTGTTGTCGGGCGCGGAATCAGCGTTCAGGGCACCGTTCAGGATGCCGAGCGCCTGGTGGTCGAGGGCACTGTCGAAGCGACCATGATCCACGCGACCGAGTTGTCCATCGCGCCGGGCGGCGTGTTCAAGGGCGAAATCGAGGTTGAGGATGCGGAGATCGCCGGCACCATCGACGGCACGCTCACCGCACGCGGCAGCCTGGTCGTTCGCGGGTCCGGCAAGGTGCTTGGCACGGCCCGGTGCCGCCGGTTGCAGGTCGAGGACGGCGGGCAGATCACAGGCCGGGTGGAGATGATCAGCGATCATCCGACAAGCGATATCGCACCGCGCATCAGCAACATCGAATCCGTGGCCTGAGACGGGACTTGGCCAGTGTGCCAGGTGGCACACTGGCCAAATGTTCTACAGCGGGTAGGCGCCAGGAATGAACGGCGGTCCCGCCTTTCGTCATCGCGTTATCGGCTGATGGACTGATAAGCCGCCAGACAGGCTAAATCGACGATCTGGCTTGACGACGCATCCATTGGGACGATCTGCACGGGCTTTTCCATGCCCAGCAGCAATGGGCCGATACTCGATCCACCGCCCAGGTGATGCGACAACCGCGCCGCGATGTGCGCGGAATGCAGACCCGGCACGATCAACACATTCGCATCGCCGGTCAGACGGCAGAACGGATACAGCGCGCGGATCGACGGTTGCAGCGCGACGTCGGGACTCATCTCACCGTCATACTCGAAATCCACATGACGCTGATCGAGGATGGCGACCGCATCCCGCATCGGCAGCGCCCGGGCGGTTTGCGGGTCGCCGAAGGTCGAATGCGAGAGCAGCGCAACGCGCGGCTCATGCCCGAGGTGCCGGGCCGCGGCCGCGGCGCCGATGGCGATGTCGGCGATCTGTGCCGCGTCGGGGCGGAAATTCACCAGCGAGTCGGCCAGGAAGATCGTCTTCCCGCGGGAGCCGACAAGCAGGGTCAGGCCGAAGGGAATGCTACCGTCGCTCGGCCCGATGGCATGGCGGATGTCGCTGAGACACACCGATGCCGAACGGGTCAGCCCGGTGACCATCGCATCGGCATCGCCGGTCGCGACCATGCAGGCAGCAAACACATTGCGGTCCTGATTGACCATTCGCTGGATGTCACGCCGCAGGAAGCCTTGCCGCTGCAAACGGCCATACAGAAAGTCGACGTACTTGCTGTTGGCACCAGACAGCCGGGCGTTATGAATTTCGATGCCGTCAATGTCGCCAAGGCCAAGGCTGCCCAAGGTTGCCCGCACCCGGTCCTCGCGGCCGATCAGAACCGGCTGCCCGTAGCCGCCGTTGCGAAAGGCCACGGCGGCACGGACGATTTTCTCCTCTTCGCCCTCGGCGAACACGACCTTGCGCGGGTTCTCCCGCACCATTTCCATGGTAGCGTCGAGTGCGTCGGCCGTAGGATCAAGCCGACCGGACAGGCTTCGCGCATACCGCCGTAAGTCTTCCAGCGGCCGGCGCGCGACACCGGAATCGATCGCCGCCTTGGCCACTGCGGGTGGAATCCGGGTGATCAGCCGCGGGTCGAAGGCGTTGGGGATGATGTATTCCGGGCCGAAGGCAAGACGGCGGCCGACCAGCGCCGAATGCACCTCATCCGGCACGTCCTCCCGTGCCAGGTTTGCCAGCGCTTCGGCCGCGGCGATCTTCATGGTGTCGTTGATCGAACTCGCCCTGACGTCGAGCGCCCCGCGGAAGATGTACGGGAAGCCAAGGACATTGTTGACCTGGTTGGGATAGTCGCTGCGCCCGGTCGCGATGATGGCATGCGGGCTGACGGCGCGGGCTTCCTCGGGCGTGATTTCAGGGTCCGGATTCGCCATGGCGAAGATGATCGGCTTATCGGCCATCGAGCCGACCATTGCCTGGGTCAGAGCACCTTTGACTGACAGCCCGAAGAAAGCGTCCGTGCCCTCCATCGCCTGCGCCAGCGTGCGCGCCTTGGTGTTGGCGGCGTGGGCTGACTTCCATTGATTCATGCCCTCGGTGCGGCCCTGGTAGACCACGCCCTTGGTATCGCACAGGATGACATGGTCCGGGCGCACGCCCATGGCCTTCAGCAGTTCCACGCACGCGATGGCGGCGGCGCCTGCGCCGTTGACCACCAGTTTCGTTTCGCGCAGGTTGCGGCCGGTCAGGTGGCAGGCGTTGATCAAACCGGCGGCGGCGACGATGGCGGTGCCGTGCTGGTCGTCGTGGAACACCGGGATGTTCAACAGCTCGCGCAAGCGCGCCTCGATCTCGAAGCAACGCGGCGCCGAGATGTCCTCGAGGTTGATGCCGCCATACACCGGGGCGAGGCACTGGACGATCCGCACTATCTCGTCCACGTCCTGGGTGTCCAGGCACACGGGCCACGCGTCGACGTTGGCGAATTGCTTGAAGAGCAACGCCTTGCCCTCCATGACGGGTAGCGCGGCCTCCGGGCCG
>DAICYU010000622.1 GCA_027311485.1 Acetobacteraceae bacterium | reverse complement strand
CTTGCGTGCGATGATGGCGCCGGTCGCATCTAGGACCATCGGTTACGGCGCGCGGCAGGCGGAGCTTCCCTTGCGCATCTCCTCGCTAGATTTCGGAGACTCGGCCGACCACCCGCAACTACAACTGGCTGATCTGGTGGCGGGCGCCGCGGTCGATTGCCTGCTTGCGTGGTCAGGCAAGCGCCCGGAGTCGAGTTATCACGACGCCATGAAGCAGTCGCGTCTGAGTGAGCTGTTCTTGGGAGGCATGCTTCCGGATGGGATGGTCGTTCGTGATAACCCGCGCCAGCCTGGCCAATCGAGCCTAGTCGACGGCGCTTTAGACTTCTTCCGCGAAGTGGGCTAGGCCCCTCTCAACGCTCTTGGGCGGGAATAGCACACCGGCGCCGTTCGACGAGGCGTGGCGAACCTTATGCCATCAGCGCAAACCGCTTTGGGCGGAATCCCGCGGACCGTAATTTCAGTCTTCTGGCGCCTGTTCCCCAATTCGCCGAAACCGACTTCTGCTCAGGGTCTGTACCGGCAGCCGGCCAGCGGTGGAAGCCGCTCAGGATCCGGTCAATGTTAGCGACCGCTAAGCACACCATCGCTGTCGTTCCCCCAGGCGTGGGTCAGTGCCCGCTCAGGCCGATTAGCACAACTAGGCCGGCCTGCGGGCCGGCCTCATCGCAGTTCTGTGTCTTGGAGAACTTGACGAAGGTTGTCTCTCATCGCGTTTGCAAGGCTCGTTGGCGCGAGGTCGAGCAATTTGGCAAGGGTATGCAACGTGCGAGCCACGTCAATGGGTTTCGACAGCCGGCCATCAACCTCAGTGAACGGACCGTCCGTCTCCGTGAACATTCGATCAACTGGGAGTGACCTGACCAGCGCTGCCGCCTTCTCGCTGTTCAACATCGTGCCGTTGATTGAAAAATAGCAGCCCATGTCGATTGCGCGCGCCGCGTCGGATCTAGATCCGGTGAACCAGTGCAACACGACGCGGTTGGTTCGGTGCGACAGGTGCTCTTCGATGTGATCCAGGACGGCCTTGGTGGCGCGGACGCTGTGGACCGTGATGATCTTGCCGCCTGTCCGGGAGCACGCTCGAAGCACGCGGGCAAAGACATCCTTTTGCTGGTCGAGAGACTTGTAGAAGCGCGGTCCAGCGTCAAGGCCAACCTCGCCAACATAGCGCGATTGTGGCAGCAGGGTTTCCCAAAGCGTTATCTCGTCGGCGCGGCTGCTGACGAGCTGCGGGTGCAGCCCCAGGGCGGCGCGGACGTGGCGCGTGTCGCGCGTCAGTTCATAGTTCCGCGCCCAAGCCTTCGGGGTCGTCGTCACCGCGAGCGTGAACACACCGGCCGCATCCGCTTCCCGCACCGCGGCGGCGTGGTCGGGATAAAGGTCCAGGTGACAGTGGAAGTCGATGAGGCCGTTCGTCGGGATCATGTGCAAACTGCGCTCAGCTCGGGCCCGTTTGCACGCCGGCGATGAGGGCGCCGACTTCATCGAGACCGCGGCGATAGACGCCGGCCCATTGCTCAACCTCGCCCGCCACGTCCGCCAGTGACCCCGGCTTGTGTACGAGGACGCTGGCGATTTCCGGGTTCGATTCCAGTCTGGCGATGGCGTATTGGAACGAGCGCACCTGCTGCCCGATGGCTTGCTCCGTATCGAGGACGTGCGCGTGCAGGTCGGCTTCAGTGTACGAGGTCTGATCCACACCCTTGCCCCAGGCGTGGTCGAGCGCGGCGCGGCGGATGAGGCAGGGCAGGCAGTGACCGCAATGCTCGGTGCTCTTGCCTTGGACGCCTAGCCATCGTGCACTAGACGGATGGGCGCAAGAGAGCGACTCCGGCGCCAGCGCGCGCAGCGCCTCCTCGTTCGCGCAGGCGGCGGCCATTTCCCCCTTCGTCTGGCGCCAATAGGGGTTCTCAACGCGGCCGGCGACACCGAGTTCGGCGAGTAGGTCGTTCCATCGGGCCAGGTAGAACGGGTGCGTCGTGCGCGTGCTGTTGGACCCGAGGCGCAGCGGGTCGAGTGGCACGTTCAATGCGATCAGGCCGTTTTCGGGAATCCGCAGCGTGAAGCGATCACCAAGCCCGGTCCCCGCCAGCGCACCAAGCGCGATGAAGAGGAAGGATCGGCCGCGCGTGCTGTTCTCGGACTTCACATCCTTGACCAAACCGTCGGGGAACGCCATGTGAACCCGTACCCGGTCGAAGGGCCGCTTCGGGTAGCGCGTCCTGAGATCGGCAAAGAGCTTGTTCTGCGCATCGCTCACAGAGCTCTCGCCCCAGTGGCTCACGAACAACGGTTCCTCGCCGGCCTCAAGCAGGTCAATGGCGCCGATGAGGCTGTCCAGGCCGCCGGAAAACAAGCTCAGCGCCGTGAAGGGCGGTTGCAGGAGCGGCGCCGCGTTCGCCGCGGCGATGGTGGCGAAACGCTCCGGCCGTGGCCGGAACTGCAGCGTCCAGCGGTCGCCCGTCAGAAAGTTGAGTAGCTTCGTTATTGTGGCCGTGGTGGCCGACCAGCGCTGCGGATCATAGACAGGGATCACAAGCCTGATTTCGCGCGTCCATGAGTCCTGCGATTCGTCCTCACGCGAGATGCGCGTATCGGAAGCGTAGACATGGGCTGCAATTACGGCCAGGTCGATGCCCGTTTCGGTCGGGTGGACCCCGAGGGCCTTCAGGCTGGTCAGCGCGGCGCCGACGCCGTGGTCAAGCGTGCGCTCGCTGCCCACCAACTGCAGCTCGGTCAACTGCTCTTCGGGGTTGACCGGAATGACCAGTTGGTCGTCTGGGCCGTAGCGGCCAGCAAGGACGTGCC
>DAICYU010000621.1 GCA_027311485.1 Acetobacteraceae bacterium | reverse complement strand
ACTGGCGCGGACATTCCTCCGGCTCACCCAGGACCTGTCGGACCGGGAACAGGGCGGTCCAGATCGGCAGTGCATAGTCTTCCTCATCGTCGCTGACATGCACGTCGCGGATCTTGGCCGAGGCCTGCTCGATCTCCATCACGACGAACGATGTCGCCTTGATCTCCTGCACACTCGGCGGGCGCAGGGTGGCGGAGCGGCCGGGGAAGAACCGGTCGACGAACCCGTCCATGGCGCGTCGCTTCTCCGCTTCCCCCGCGACCAGCCGAGCAGTGCCGTAGGCCATGACGGAGCGGTAGTTGACCGAGTGGTGGAAGCCGCTGCGGGCCAGGACAAGAGCGTCCAGGTGCGTCACAGTGACGCAGACAGGCACGCCAGCGGCCTGAAAGCGGATCATGCGGCTGGCGGATGAGCCGTGCCAATACAGATGCTCGCCTTCGCGCCAGAAGCCTGTCGGCGTGCAATAGGGCTGGCCGTCCATCACATAGGCGATGTGGGCGAGCAGAGCGGCATCGAGAATGCCGTGCACCGTCGGCTTGTCATAGAAGCCGCGCTGCGGGCGGCGGACCACCTTGTTACGGCGGGTGACCGGATAGGTTTCGTCGGCCGCGTCGGCCATGGCGATGGTCCCTGGAGTGAGGTTGTTCCGGGATCATGATCGTCAAACGACACGCATGCCAGGGCCAATTGGTCCGATCTGCATCGATCCAATATGCCAATCGGGCCGGTCCAATCATCCGCTCCGGGCGGCGTCCCGAAGTCATCCGCTCCGGGCGGCGTCCCGAAGTCATCCGCTCCGGGTGGCGTCCCGAGTCATCCGCTCCGGGTGGCGTCCCGAGTCATCCGCTCCGGGTGGCGTCCCACCACGGACAAACGCCCGCCATGCGCGCGTAATTGCCGTCGATGACATGCACCGGTTCCCGTTTGCCGTCGGCCGCCGCCTTCAGCCGCATCGCCCGCGACTTCGCCCGCTGTTCCGCCGGCAGCCACGCCCGGTCATGGCCCCACAGGCTCGGTCCCACCGTCACCTCGGTCGGTGTCCAGTTGCCGGGTGTGACCTCCTTGCCGCCCCAGCCATATTCCAGCATGAAACCGGACGGCGAGCGCAGGTAGTACGATGTGACCGCATCGTTGGGATGCCGACCCAGCGTCGTGGCAATCCGCTCAGGCTCCCCCAGCGCGATGTCGTAGCCCTGGCCGACATCATCCAGCGAGAACAACTCCACCATCAGGTGATGCAGGTCCTGTTTGCCGGTTTCAATCAGCGCCACCGAATGATGCCGCGGATTGACATGGAGGAAATATGCCCGGAACGGTGCGGTGATGTAGTCGCTGACGGCGAAACCCAGCAGGTCGGTGTAGAAGCCCAGCAAGTCGTCGATAGTCTTCACATGGAAGACCACATGCCCCATGCCCAGCACACCGGTCCGGAACCCGGAGATCGTCCGGCCGGGACGGAACGGCTCCTCGGCCACCGCAGCACCGTGGAACGCCTCCAGCCGATTGCCGGCCGGATCGGCGAAGCTGATCAGTTCTTTCACGCAACGGTGATCGGCGATCGACGCAGGCTCCCGCCGGACAGGCACGCCGGCGTTGTCCAGACGGTCGGCCAGGGTTCGCAGCGCATGGGCGTCGGCGACCTCAAAGCCGAAATAGCGGTCGCCTTTCGCCAATGAGCGGTCGATGACAAGCCGCTGTCTGCGGTCGTCCATGCGGAAGGCGCGGGCGGTGTTGCCGCGCTCGATCATTTGCATGCCGAGCCAGCCGGTGGCGAAATCGGTCCAGTCGGCGAGATTGGAGGCGCCGACTCCCATGTAGCCAAGTGCTTGGATTTCCATGGCATTCCCTCCGGGTGTTCCCTCTGGTCACACGATCTGGGTGGCCTTGCGGTGACTGTACTATCCCGGGTGCCGTGGCGCAAAGGCCAGTGGGGTGTTGGCTAGGGATTTGGCTTGGGGGCGATCACGGGCAGGGATTCCCCCGCGGCCGTATGATGCATCCGGAACCGGCGTCGAATGGTGGCCGGTTCGGCCCCGTGGATGGATGGGCGTCGATGGGATAGGCCGGCGCTACGTCTCGCTACGACCGGATACCAAAAGGCTGATCTGGTTGATCAGGTGCTGCGCTTCGACCGGCTTGCGCAGGACATGGAACTGCCCGCCGGCGATGGTTGAAACCGCGGCGGCTTCCTCGGCATAGCCTGTCAGCAGGATGGCCGGCAGATGCCGGTTGATGGTCCTTGCCCGGCGGATCAGGGCGATACCGTCTTCCCCGGGCATTGAAAGGTCAGTGACCAGCGCGTCAACCACGTGCTGCCCGAGCAGAGCCAGGGCAGATGGCACATCGGCCGCCTGCAGGGTACAAAATCCTTCAAGATCAAGGATATCCGCCAGCGTCTCCCGCACCGAGTCATCATCATCGACAATCAGGACACACCGCATGCCGGTTGCCTTATTGACCCTGTACGCCACGGTTGGTTCGGCCAACTGTGTGCCTGCGGGGATGTCGGCCGGGCGTTGCGAAAGACGATGCTGACCTTGTCGGGCGTTATTGCCACTGCCCGTCACCAAGACGCTCATTTTTATTCCCCCAAAACGCAAGGTAGCCGGACAACCGGAACGCACAGGCAACGTAATCGGATGGGTATTGGGGTCTGACGCCGCCGTTCCCAAGTGACTTGAACGTCTACTTACGACTAGAGCCATTGCCTTCTTTAGACACACCCTGGCAGTGCGTTCAGAATGCACCTGTTTTTATACAAAATCAAGACAAAACCCCTCGACATCGTTGCATATTTTATACTTGTCGGCG
>DAICYU010000620.1:275-2814 GCA_027311485.1 Acetobacteraceae bacterium | reverse complement strand
GTCAAAGACCGGCTCCTTCGCCGCCTGGCTGGCGGACTATATTCATGCGGATATCAGATTAATTATGAAACAAATGGCTGGATTACCTGCCCGGGCGCCGTGTTGTCCTGGCGGAGCGGTGTTCCCGCTGAGCCCCCAAACCTGCGTCACGTCCGACGCGCTGGTAGGTCTCAGGCAAAGTCCTGTCCCAAGAAAAATACAATCGCTATTTCGCACAATGGTAACCATATCGACATCGACCGGCGCCAATTACTTAGCTAACACGATTACGGTCCGGTTACCAAATATCCATGTCGGTGGACGTTTTGGGATCGACCTCTCCGCACGTTGTTCTTGGCTTTGGCTCTGGCTTCGAGCCTTGAATTGCTGCTGGGATTTGATTGGATCAGACAGGGGATGTCGAACGAATGAAGGTTTCCATTAGAACTATGGTCAAGGCGAGCCTGCTCGCCACAACAATGCTGATTGCGCCGCAAATTGTGCACGCCGACGTCTCCACTCTTATTGCGGGCAATAACGGCACGCTGCCGCTGCCGACGGGTGAGTTTGTGACGCCGGTCGCGCCGCTGACCAGCGCGGTGCAGCAGTTCCTGAACCCGCATCTGGCCGCTTATCAGAACTTCGTTGCGGGTGAAGCGGTGAAGGCTCAGCTGAGCCCGGACGGCACGATGCTTGCCATCCTGACCGCGGGGCAGAACACCCAGAACGGTGCGAATGGCCAGGCTGATCCCGCTGGATCCACGCAATATATCTTCCTGTACAACGTTGCCGGCGCGAACAAGACCAACCCGATGCTTGCGCAGGTCATCCAGCAGACGAACGCCCATGCGGGCCTCGCCTGGGCGCCGGATGGCAGCGCGCTGTATGCCGCCGGCGGCAACGATGACGCCGTCTACAAGTACACCAGCGCGGGCGGCACCTGGAGCCTCAGCAAGACCATTCCGCTCGGCCATGTTCCGGCTGGAACGCATGCCAACGGCGGCATCGGCCTCAACGTGCAGCCGAATGCCAGCGGCCTTGCGGTTTCGCCCGATGGCAAGACCGTCGTCGTTGCCAACAACTACAACGACTCGATCAGCGTCATCGACACGGCGTCTGGCACCGTCCGCTACGAGCACGATCTGCGCCCCTACTTCGTCAACAACGAAGGCACCTCAGGCGTTGCGGGTGGTGAGTATCCGTTCGCGGTGGCGATGAAGGGCAATATCGCCTACGTCTCCTCGGTGCGCGACCGTCAGATCGTGGTCGTGGACGTATCCTCTCCCACGGCCGGCAAGCTGGTGACGCGTATTGCGCTGAACGGCAACCCGTACGGCATCACGTTCAACGCCTCGCAGAGCACGCTGTACGTTGCGCAGGACAACTCTGACCAGGTTGCGGTGATCGACACTGCCAGCAACAAGGTTACGGCAAACATCGATACGCGGGCCCCGGCCGGCGTTCTTTCCATTGCCCAGACCGGCGCTGCGCCGATCAACGTGACGGTCTCCCCGGACGGCAATACGCTGTATGCGGTGAACAATGGCGCGAACTCGATCGCCGTCATTCCGCTGACCGGCGCCAATGCCATGACCGTTACCGGCCTGATCCCGACGGCCTACGCGCCGAAGGACATCACCTTCAGTGCCGACGGTTCGTGGATGTACATCATCAACGGCCTGAGCGACACCGGCCCGAACCCACTGAACCTGACCAGCAATACCGCTTACATGCAGCGTAACCTGTATGTTGGTGGTGACGCGGCGGCGTCGGTCAAGGCCAAGGCTGGCAACGAGTACCAGTTCCAGCTGGAACATGCGACGCTGGTCAGCGCGAAAGTGCCGGCTGCGGCGGATCTTCCGGCCCTGACGTCACAGGTTGTGCAGAACAACCAGTACAACCACACACCGTCCGCCACCGAAACGGCGACGATGAGCTTCCTGAACCAGCACATCAAGCACATCATCCTGGTGGGCAAGGAAAACCGCACCTTCGACCAGCTTCTGGGCGATCTGCGGAACGGCTCGAACGGTGATCCGTCGCTGACCCAGTTCGGCGTTCGCGTCACGCCGAACTATCACCGTATCGCTTCCAACTTCGTTACCCTGGACAACTTCATGGATCCGGCTGACGGTTCCATGGAAGGCTGGTCGTGGCTGTCACGCGGCCGCATCACCAACACGCTGGAGATCACCCAGGAAATCAACTACGCGGGTGTGAACCGTGGTCTGTCGTATGAGTCCGAGGGCGGCAACCGCAACACCCCGGTCGGCTTGTCTGCGATCGCCGATCGTGACGCTGCGTCGAACGGCCTGTTCAGCAAGATTTCGTCCTTGCTGAAGGGTGGCACTGCCAACCTGTTCCCGGGGCCGGCCGACGTGACGGCGACCGATGCACCGTGGGGCCAGCAGCAGGGCTATATCTTCGACGCCGTGCTGAAGGCTGGTCTGACCGTACGCAACTACGGTTGGCTGAACAACAACATCGGGCCGACGACCGACAGCAACGGAAACCCGATCACCAATGCCGGTGCCGCCGGCGTGGTGCAGATTGCGCCGCT
>DAICYU010000620.1:0-265 GCA_027311485.1 Acetobacteraceae bacterium | reverse complement strand
TTGCCAATGGCAACCTGCCGAGCCTGACTCTGCTTCGCCTGAACTATGACCATATGGGCAGCTTCGGCACTGCGTTGGCCGGTGTGTATACTCCGTAAAAGCAGCAGGCTGACAACCACCTGGCGATGGGCAAGGTGCTCGCGGCAGTGGCGCACAGCCCGTATGCCAAGGACACCCTGTTCATCATCATGGAAGATGACTGCCAGGACGGTCCTGACCACGTCGACTCGCATCGCGCCACCGCTTACGTCGTCGGCCCGTATGT
>DAICYU010000061.1:9369-12743 GCA_027311485.1 Acetobacteraceae bacterium | reverse complement strand
GGAAATGATCAAACATTTCATTCGTAAAGTGCATAACCGCCGCGGTTTCGCCTCTCCGTTGATCATCGTCTGCGTCCCGTCGGGCTCCACCGCCGTCGAACGCCGCGCCATCCAGGAAAGCGCCGAAAGTGCCGGCGCCCGCCGCGTGCAGCTGATCGAGGAACCGATGGCGGCGGCAATCGGCGCCGGCCTGCCGGTGACGGAACCGTCCGGCAGCATGGTGGTCGATATCGGCGGCGGCACCACCGAAGTCGCCGTCATCTCCCTCGGCGGCATCGTCTATTCCCGCAGCGTCCGGGTCGGCGGCGACAAAATGGATGAGGCGATCATCAGCTATATCCGCCGCAACCATAACCTGCTGATCGGCGAATCCTCGGCCGAACGCATCAAGATGGATATCGGCGCGGCAGCCTACGAACAGGGGGACGAAGGTCCCTACCGCGAAGTGCGCGGCCGCGATCTGATGAACGGCGTCCCGCGGGAAGTGCTGGTAAGCCAGCGCCAGATCGCCGACAGCCTGGCCGAACCCGTTTCGGCCATTGTCGAGGCGGTGAAAGTCGCGCTTGAAAATACTCCGCCCGAACTTGCCGCCGATATCGTGGACCGCGGCATCGTGCTGACCGGTGGCGGCGCGCTGCTGTACCGGCTGGATCAGGTGTTGCGGGAAGCCACCGGCCTGGCCGTGGTGATCGCCGAGAATCCGCTGCAATGCGTGGCGCTGGGCACCGGCCGAGCGCTGGAAGAGAGAAAGCGTTTGAGCAACGTGCTGACAAGCATGTATTGAAGGTTCGTCACGGTTCGGATGTCCATACGATGATCCGGTCTGCACGCCTTGCCCGACGTTTCCCATGATCCGCCTCTCGATCCAGGCGCGGCAGGCCCTGGCACGGTTGACCCTGCCGGTCCTGATCGTTGCTTCCTTCGGCATGATGTTGCTCGGCAAGGCGGATTCCCTGCTGGTGGAGCGTGCGCGGATCGCACTGGCCGATGGGCTGACACCGATCTACGCCGCACTGGCGACGCCCCTGGGCGCAGTGCGCGGGGAGCTGCAGGAAATCGCCGCCCTGTGGGACATGCGGGAGGAAAATGCCCGCCTGCGCGCGGAAAATGAAAAGCTGCGGCGCTGGCAGTCGATCGCGCTGGCGCTGGATGCCGAAAATCAGCGCCTGAAGGCCAGTCTGCACTGGATACCTGACCCAGCGGTGTCGTTCGTCACCGCCCGTGTCGTTGCCGATGCGGGCGGTGTCTACGCCCGTGCCGTGTTGCTGGCGGTCGGACCCAACCATCTCATCCGCAAGGGGGAGATCGCGGTTGACGAACGCGGGTTGATCGGCCGCATCACCGATGTTGGCGACCGCACCGCCCGGGTGCTGCTGATCACCGATCTCAACAGCCGCGTGCCGGTGATGCTGGAAACGTCCCGCGCGCACGCCATCCTCGTCGGCACCAACGGGGACCGGCCGCGGCTACTGTACTGGCCGCAGGGCATCACGCCGCAGGAAGGCGAACGCGTTGTCACCACGGCCGAGGCAAACGCCTTTCCGCCCAACCTGCCGGTCGGCACAGTGCATTACACGGCCAACGGCACCCCCGAGATCGAGCCGGCGGCGATGCTGCAGAAGCTCGAACTGGTGCGGATCTTCGATTACGGCGGGACCGGGGTTGCACCGCTCGAGCCTCCCGACCGGCCGACACCCGGTCGTCACTGATGGCCGCGGTTGAC
Source organism: Acetobacteraceae bacterium (assembly GCA_027311485.1). Lineage (GTDB taxonomy): Bacteria > Pseudomonadota > Alphaproteobacteria > Acetobacterales > Acetobacteraceae > Rhodopila. Next base: position 11,020 of record DAICYU010000061.1, on the reverse strand, counting down.
CAGCGGCCGGGTATCCGACCCAGACCGACGCTGGGACGCAGGCTTGATATCGCCGCCCGGTGCAGTTTTCCCGCCACCGTCACGATCCTGCTGATGCTGCTGACCCAGGCGCCCTGGAACATCCCGGGACAGGCCGCGCTGCTGCCGGCGGTGACCTTGTGCTGCGTCTGGTTCTGGTCGCTGTTCCGGCCGGCCGCGATGCCGCCGCCCATCATCTTCCTGATCGGTGCATTGACTGATCTGCTGGGCTACCTGCCGCTGGGCGCCGCCACGCTCACGCTGCTTGCCACGCATGGGCTGGCGCTGGCGATGCGCCGGTCCTTGTCGCAGCGGGGTTTTGCCTGGATCTGGCTGGTCTTCGCCGGCGTGGCGTCGGCCGCCGCGCTGCTGATGTGGCTGCTGACCATGCTGCTGACGGTGCGCCTGCTGCCGCCCGCCCCGCTGGCGTTCGTCGCGGTGCTGGCTGTCTCCCTGTTCCCGCTGCTAACCGTGCCCTTCGCCGCGGCCCATCGTACCATCGCCAACCCGGATCGGGCCTGACATGCGGCGCGACGTGCAACGAACGGGCGTCTTCACGCGCCGGGCCCTGCTGCTGATGGGCGGGCAGGTCGCCGTTCTCGGCACGCTGGCCGCCCGGCTGTATCAGGTGCAGGTCACCAACGGTGCCCGCTACAACACGCTGGCCGAGGAAAACCGCATCAGCGCGCGCATGATGGCGCCGCCGCGCGGGCGCATCCTGGACCGCTTCGGCGTCGTCGTGGCGGGCAACAAGACCAACTGGCGTGCCGTGCTGATCGCCGAGCAGGCGGACAATGTGGGGCGGACGCTGGACGCGTTCTCGGCGTTGCTGCCGCTCAATGAATATGAACGCGCCCGGATCGAACGCGAACTGCATCGCAAGCGCCGCTTCATTCCCGTTACGGTCAAGGAATTCCTCACCTGGGACGAAATGGCGGTGATCGAGGTCAACGCCCCGGACCTGCCGGGCATCGTCGTCGATGCCGGCACCACCCGGCACTACCCGTTCGGGGAGCAGCTTGCCCATGTGGTCGGCTATGTCGCGCCACCCGGAGAGGCTGATGTGGCGGAAGATCCGCTGCTCGGCCTACCCGGCCTGCGGATCGGCCGTGCGGGGATGGAGAAATATCACGACTTGGCGTTGCGCGGCCGTCCGGGCGTGGTGCAGCTGGAGGTCAATGCCGTAGGCCGGGTGATCCGGGAGCTCGACCGGCAGGAGGGTGTGCCGGGCGAGGAGGTCGGCCTGACCCTGGATGCCGGCCTGCAACAGGCGGTCCTGGCCACGCTGGGCGATCAAAGCGCCAGCGCCGTGGTGATGGACTGCCGCAACGGCGAAGTCCTGGCGATGGCGACGAACCCGTCTTTCGACCCGTCGGTGTTCAACTCGGGCGTGTCACAGGCGCAATGGCTGGAATGGACCAAGGACCGGCGCACGCCGCTGATCAACAAGGCGACGTCCGGTCTGTATGCGCCGGGATCGACCTTCAAGATGGCGGTCGCGCTGGCCGGGCTTGAATCGAAGGCGATCAGCGCGTCCGACCGGATTAACTGCCCGGGCTACCTCGATCTGGGCGATACGCGCTTCCACTGCTGGCGCAAGGGCGGCCATGGCATGCTGGACCTGCACGGCGGG
>DAICYU010000061.1:0-9359 GCA_027311485.1 Acetobacteraceae bacterium | reverse complement strand
AACAGCTGCGACGTGTATTTCTATGAGGTCGCGCGGCGCACTGGCATCGACCAGATCGCCGCCATCGCCAACCATCTGGGCCTGGGTGTCGAGCTGGACCTGGACCTGCCGGGCCAGCGCCCCGGGCTGATCCCGACCCGGGAGTGGCGCAAGAGCAAGGGCCACCCCTGGAACATCGGCGATACGATCGTCAGCGGCATCGGCCAGGGCTTCATCCAGGTCACGCCGCTGCAACTGGCGACCTATGTGTCCCGCGTCGCCAGTGGCCGGCTGGTGCAGCCGCATTTGACCCGCAAGCTGTCCGGCGTGCCGCAACCCGGGGTGCAGCCGGATGACTGGCCGCCGCTCGGCCTGCCCGAAAAATGGCTGCATGACGTGCGCGCGGGCATGTGGGCCGTGGTGAACGAACCCGGCGGCACCGCGCCGTTGGCGCGCCTTGCCGACCCACAGGTGCAACTGGCCGGCAAGACCGGGTCCGCCCAGGTGCGGCGCGTATCGCGGGAGCTGCGGGAAAGTGGCCACTTCGACAGCGAAAAACTACCCTGGGAGTACCGCCCGCATGCCCTGTTCGTGGCCTACGCCCCCTACGACGCGCCGCGCTATGCGCTGTCCGTGGTGGTCGAGCATGGCAACGCCGGCGCGGCCGCCGCGGCTCCGCTCGCGCGTGATATCATGACCGAGACGCTGCGGCGTGATCCCGCCAACCGCAATGAGCCGCCGGCCGCCCAGGTCGCGGAGGCACACCCATGACCGATCGCCGGATGTGGCGTGAGCCGTCGTTCGACCTGATGGCCAAATTCCTGCAGGTCAACTGGATTTACGTGCTGTTGCTGTGTGCGCTGGCCTGCGTCGGCTATACTGCGCTGTTCAGCGCCGGCGGCGGACCCGGCCCGTTCGCGACGCGCCACGTGATGCGCTTTGCCGTCGGTCTGCTGATCATGCTGGGCATCGGGCTGGTCGACATCCGCGTCATCGCCAGGCTCGCATGGCCGGCCTGGCTGTTCGGTGTGACCCTGCTGGTGCTGGTCCTGCGCATGGGGCACGTCGGCAAGGGCGCGCAGCGATGGCTGGAATTGGGCGGACTGCAGGTTCAGCCGTCGGAGCTGATGAAGCTGGCGCTGGTGCTCGCCCTGGCATCCTGGTTCCACCGCGCCTCCTGGGAAAAAGTCGGCAATCCGCTCTTTTTAGTTCCGCCACTTGCTGCGGTCCTGATTCCGGTCGGCCTGATCCTGAAGGAGCCGAACCTGGGCACCGCGACCATCACCGCGATGCTGGGCGGCGCCATGTTTTTTGCCGCCGGCGTGCGATGGTGGAAATTCGTTGCGGTTATCGCGCCGATTCCGCTGCTGGCGAAGTTTGCATACAGTCATATGCACGACTATCAACGGGCGCGTATCGACACATTCTTGCATCCCGAAAGCGATCCGCTGGGCGCCGGCTACAACATCATCCAGTCGAAGATTGCGCTGGGCTCGGGCGGAATGTGGGGGAAGGGGTTCATGCAGGGAACCCAGGCCCATCTTGATTTTCTGCCAGAAAAGCAGACTGATTTTATTTTTACGATTATTGGCGAGGAATTCGGCTTTGTTGGCGGCCTTGCCGTCATGAGCCTGCTGTGCTTGATCATTCTGGGTGGCATGCTGATCGCGCTGCGTTGCCGCCATCAGTTTGGCCGGCTTGTCGCCCTGGGTATTTCCTGCAATTTTTTCCTCTATGTTTTCGTCAACATTGCCATGGTGATGGGCGTTATTCCGGTCGGGGGCGTGCCGCTGCCGCTGGTGTCGCACGGCGGATCGGCGATGCTGACTGTCATGGTCGGGTTCGGCGTGCTGATGTCGGTTCATGTCCACCGCAACGTCGAATTTCCCTTGGCCGATGATGAAGCGTGAATGACGCCCCGGCTGCTGCGGGCCTATCGACAGACCATCTACCGGGTTGACAACATCGCTTTTCGCGTCGGATATCGGTGTGCGGCGATTGACGATTTGTTACGAGAATATGGCACACGGACTGCGGTACTGATCACGGCTCATAATCCATATTCCCACCGCATGCCGGATGGCTGGAATGCACGAATGCAGGCAGGATTGGCCGAAAGGCTGCGGCGCAGGCCTGTGCTGTATGGATCCGGAACGGGGTGTGGTTGGTCTGAGACCCATATTTTGGTTTTTGGCGCACCAGCCCCCATTGTAAGGCTGGCGCGGGAAATGCGGCAAAACGGGATCGTGATCCTGCGTGCAGGGCAACCTGTTCGTCTGCGGCTGCTTCTAAGTGCACCAGTTCGAGTTGCCTGAACTGGTTCTTAAAATGGTTTGGAAGGAAACGAAATCACGACCGCTACCGGCGGAACGCAGCGAATGTTGCTGAAATTTTGGCCTGCCGGGCATAGGAATTTTGGAGTTAGCGTGGATACCATAGATTACGGCGCACGGCCGCGATCCATCATCAACCGGCCGGCTTTGCGGCAGCAGCATGATGGCCTTTCGGTTGCGATTTATATCCACGACCTGTCCCCCGGCGGCGTGGAGCGACAATGCCTGGTGCTGGCCCGGGAACTGGAGCGTCGTGGTGTCGATATCGCGCTGGTGCTGCACCAGATGCGGGGCGAATTGATGCCGCTGCTGCCGACCGGTGTGCCCGTGGTCAACCTGCATGGCAGGCGCACCCTGCACGATGTGCTGCGACTGCGCCGATTCCTGCGCCAGGAACGGCCTGATATCCTGATGGCGAATGTCGATCACAATAATGTCGCCGCCGCGCTGGCAACCGCCGTTAGCGGAACGGACACGAAACTTGTCATCTGCCAGCATAACCCCATCAGCGCTGGCTTTCATGCGACGGTGAACTGGAAACACCGCCTCGTACCCCTGTGCTATCGCGCCCTGTCGTCGCAAATAGATCATGCCGTTGCCGTATCAAACGGCATCGCCGGAGAGCTTGTGCGCGATGCCGGGTTCGGCCCCGAAAAGGTCAGCACGATCTACAACGCCGTGATCGGCGACGATTTTCGTGACCGCGCCGCTGTGCCGGTATGCCACCCGTGGCTGGTCCAGAAAGACCGGCCGGTCTTCGTCACCGCCGGCCGCCTGGTGGAGATGAAGGACCACCGCAACCTTCTGCGCGCCTTCGCCCTCCATCTGCAAACGCAGCCCGCTCGGCTGATTGTCCTGGGCGTGGGTCCCATGCTGACGGAACTCCGCGCCCTGGCCGGCACCCTGGGGATTGACGAACACGTCGCCTTTGCCGGCTTCGTGGAAAATCCGCTGCCCTACATGCGGGCGGCTGATGCGTTCGTGCTGTCGTCCCGCTCCGAAGGCTTCGGCAATGTGCTGGTCGAGGCCATGGGTTGCGGCACGCCGGTCGTATCGACCAATTGCCCGCACGGGCCGGCGGATATCCTCTCGCACGGCGAGTACGGGCTGCTGGTTGCGCCACGCGACTCCGAGGCTCTGGCCGCAGCAATGGGTCGCGTGCTGGAGGAACGGGACCGGTGGCCGGCGGACCGGCTGCGGTTGCGCGCTGCCGCGTTCAGCTACGGCACCTGCGCGGATACTTACTGGCGGCTGTTCCAGCGGCTGGTCTGATCCCGCCGGGTGGTTCCCCGGGCCTGGCGCAGACCGGCCGGCCAAGGGGAGCTTGATGGGAGCTTGAGGGGGCTTGCCGGATGGCTTCGCCTAACCCCAGTGCCGCACACCGGCCGCCTGCGCCCGCACGGCGACAAAGCCGCACCACGCCATTTGCGGAACCATCGTCAGCAGCGGCACGCCCGGCTTGTATGCCGACGGCACGGCGATGAAGATCAGGCAGCAGGCTCCGCCGTACGCCACGAAACCCCAGTGCACCAGCGTGACCGTCACCGCCGGCACACCGGACCGCTGCGCGACCTGGTAAAGATGGCCCCGGTGCGGCTTCAGCACCGCCTCCCCGGCCAGGGTGCGGCGGACCAGGGTGAAGGCCACATCGAACAGCACACCCGACAGCAGCATCGGCATCAGCAGGAACGAAAGCTCCACCCCGTCGAACCGGCTGGCGACGATCGCCAGGACAGCGAGCATGAAGCCGCAGAACTGGCTGCCGACATCACCCATGAAAATGCGGGCGCGGGGAAAGTTGAACGGCAGGAATCCGGCAACGCCGGTCGCCAGCAGCCCGGCCGCGGCATAGGCGAACCAGCCGCCGTGCTGTTCGGCGATGAACACGATGAACAGGCAGGCGATCAGCGAAACCCCGCTGGCCAGCCCGTTCAGCCCGTCGATGAAGTTCATCGCATTGGTCGTGAAGATGATCCACACCAGTGACGCCGCCGCGCCGCCCCAGCCCAGCGGCAGGGAACCGACATACGGGATATGGAAATCCTGCACATAAATGCCGGTTCCGACCGCGACCAGCGCTGCCAGCACCTGCGTGCCCAGCTTGACGGTGAACGGCCAGTCGAAAATGTCGTCGAGGAACGCCACCAACGCGATCGACGCCGACGCCTCGATCACGCCGCGGAAATATGGATCGGCCAGGCGGGCGAACGCGGCGTAGCGGTACAGGACGGCAATGCCGACCAGGAACGTCACCACAATCCCGACTCCGCCGCCCTTCGGCGTCGGCCGGCTGTGCGCCTTTCGCGCCTCGGGCGTGTCCATGACCCGGGCCGCGATCATCAGCCGCACCACCGCGGCGGACAGCAGCATCAGGAGGAACGCAAAGCTCAGATGGCGGGCAAGGGCGGCAAGGGTCATCAGACGGTCCGGTCGGTGGCGCAATCCGGCAGGCGTTGGGTCCATGTCCCGCGGAGGGTCACGCGAGTCATCCGCCTGACGGGCGGGACCGTCTATCGCCTTATCGTCCCGCCGGCCAGTCCGGCGATAACTTTGTCCTTCCGGCCAGTCCCTCTATCGCCGGAAGCCCTCCAGCTCATCCTTGGCCCAGTCGATCGCCTGCTGGATCGACTGCCCGGCCACCAGCTTGGAAACCATCGTCGGGATCAGGCCCCGTTTCCACGCCTGCACGCCGATCTCCGGCGGGCCGGAGGACCCGGTGATGTAGTAGTCCGCGTCATGCCACGGACGGATCGGGTAGTTGTACACCGTGCCCTTGGGCGGCCCCACCATCTCCCACACCTTGAAGTCCGACATCGAGAGATAGGGCGGGATGTCATACCCATCCACCGCGGTGGTCAGCGCCTCCATCTGCTCACGCGCCCCCAGATACGCCAGCAGGTCGCGCGCGGCCGGCTTGTTCTGGGCGAACGACCACAGGCCGAAGAAGTACGGGCGCATCGGCACCAGCCGGCCCTTCGGCCCGCGCGGATTGGGAAAGGTCCAGCAATCCGCCGCGATCTGCGGCGCGTCGCGCTTGGCCACCGCCCAGGCGGATGGCGGGTTCCACACCATCGCCGCCTTGCCGGAGATCAGCGCGCGGTTGTTCGAGGCATCGTCGTAGCTGACCGTGTCGTTCGGCAGGAACGGCGCCATCCGCCTGGCATACTCCAGCGCCGCGCGGACATTGTCGGAATCGACCGTGATGTTGCCCTTTGCGTCCACCAGGTCGGCGCCGAAGGCCCCGAATGTCGCACCCCAGGTCTGGTTCGAATCCGTCGTCGTGCCACAGCCGAAGCCGAACGGATGGCCGGCCTTGTGGCATGCCTCGGCGATCTTCAACTGCGTCTCGTACGTCCAGTCCGCGGCGGTGGCCGGCGTTGCGGGATGGTCCGGATACCAGGCCTGGACGTCGATCCCGGCATATTGCTTCAGCATGCTGATCCGCGCGCAGGCCGAAAGCGGGGCGGACCCCCAGGCCACCGGCACGGCGCGCCAGTGCCCGTCGGCGACGCCCAGATACTCATAGGCATGGCCGATCTTGCCGTACTTTGCGATGAACGCCTGCATGATATCGTCCACCGGGTCGAGCTGATCGGCATATTCGTGCACCGACCACATGTCGAAGGCATACACGTCGTGCCCGGTCCGGGCCTGCGCCTCGGCCGCCATGGTGATATTGATCTTGTTGCCGATCGCGGTCAGGAAATCCAGCTCCACCTGGACCTTGTTCTTCTGCGCCCAGGCATCCACGACCTTCGTCATCGCCGCGTTGCCGGCCGGCACCCAATGGTCCCACAATGCCAGACGCAGCCGCCCGGCCGCCCCGGCGGTGCTGATATGGACCAGCGGCAGGGCGGCGGCGGTGGCACCAGCGCGTAAGGCTTGCCGCCGCGTGACGGATGTATTCACGACGCGATCTCCCCTTATGGCAGACAATGCGCCTGCCTTATTATCGTTGACTGGACTATTCCTGAGCCCCGGCGTCGTGACAAGCAAACTGTTGCCGCGTGTTCAGGGCCAGGCCGATGGGGGATTCGCGTGCTGATACAGGTCACAAGGACGCTGGCGATCGACGAAAAGGCCCTGCAGGAGACCTTTATCCGTTCTTCGGGACCCGGCGGGCAGAACGTCAACAAGGTTGAAACGGCGGTGCAGCTTCGGCTCTCCCTCGACCGGGCTGGCCTGCCGCCGCCGGTGCGCGCCAGGCTGGAGCCTGACCCAGGACGGCGACATCGTCATCACCGCTCGGCAGCATCGCACGCAGGATCGGAACCGGGCTGAGGCGCTGCAGGCGATGCTGGCGCTGATACGCCAGGCGACCGTCCGGCCGGTGCGACGGGTGGCGACCAAACCGACGGCGGGGTCGAAGCGCCGGCGGCTTGAGGAAAAGGCGCACCGCGGCCGCACCAAGCGGGACCGCGGCGCCAGCCTGGATCAGGATTAAGGCTGGACCGCATCCGCGAACGCGATCGCCGATCGCGCAACCATCCACCGGCGCCGGCCGCAGACGCAGGGGCTAGCCGCCGAACCCCAGCGCGGCCCGGCCGATCAGCAGCGCCGACAGAACCGACAGCGACACCAAGGCAGCAAGCCGGTGATGAGCCGGCTTGGAGCGGAAAAAGGCCCAGCTGCCAAGCCGGGTGCCGCCCAGCAACGCGGGAATCGAGGCCGCGGTCCACAGCAGCGTCTGCTGGTTGATCATGCCGCGCGCCGCCATCGGCAGCATCGACACCAGGCCCGCCAGCATGAAATACACCACCGCCGTGGCCCGCATCCGGCCGGCGCTATGGCCGACGGCCAGCAGATACACAACAATCGGCGGCCCGCCCATGGATGCCAGGCCGCTGATGATGCCGGATGTCAGCCCCACCGCGAAACTGACCTTCCGGGACGGGTTCGGCGGCAGGCTGACGCCGCGATAGATCAGCCAGACCGCCGTGGCGATCAACGTGCCAATCACCAGGCGCACGGGATTGGCCGGCAGAATGGTCAGGACCGCCAGCCCGATCGGCACGCCCAGCGGCAGGCCGGGGAACAGACGACGAACGGACTGCCAGTCACATTCGCCTATCGCATGCCGCAACCCGAAAAGGCCCACCGCCACCTGCAGGGTCACCACAAGCGGCACCACGGCACTGGGTGGCAGACTCAGGCTTAGCAAAGGCACGGCCGCGAGCCCGAAACCGAAACCCGTGAAGCCGCGCAGAAGCGCTGCGCCGAACACGCCAATCATTGTGATAGTAATGCTGTAAATCACTGATCCGACAACGATCCCGCCCCAGCTAATCCGGCTTTGAGTGTAGTTGAGTGATCGATTGCGTCAATCATTCACAAAAAAACACAATCTCGGGGTTGTCATCACAGTCTAATCTGCGCATGTTGCTGTCTATGGACGGGGAACACCCTCTTGCGGCACGAAAAAATGCCGCAAATTCGCCTCAATTGGCGAATTCCTTTGAGACGATGTTGGTTATTTTGACCACATCGATGGGGCGTTATTGTGCCCTGTATCGTCACCGCAACGGTTATATCGCTTCCGATAACCGTTTGCCTTTAGTCCAGTGAGGCTTGATGAAACAATATTTTGCTGCCGCCTGTGTTGCGGCCTCCGCCATTCTTTCCCTGGCTCCTCAAACCGCCTACGCCAGGCATCACACCGCTTACACAAAGCATCACACCGCCTACGCCAAGCATAACCGGGTATCCCATACACGGGTCAGGCCGACGGCCAGGGACAGTTCGTCGCCCTGGCTGCAGCAGACCGGTGTTGCATCTTATTACGGCCCGGCGCACCAGGGGCGGCCGACGGCCAGCGGGCGCCGCTTCGACCAGCAGGAGCTGACGGCCGCGCATCCCTGGCTGCCCTTCGGCACACGGGTGAAGGTCACCCGCGCCGACACGGGCAAGTCCGTCATCGTCGTCATTACCGACCGGCTGCCCTCGAACACCCGCATCGTCGATCTCTCGCTCGCCGCCGCGCGTGAGCTGGGCATGATCCGCCGCGGCCTGGCCGAGGTCACGCTCACGCCGACCTGAACATGTCCCGCCAAACCGTGCTATGCGGTCGGGCGGGAGGAACGCCAATGCTTAAGGATTGTCGAGGTCTGACCCTGACCACTGCGTCGCCGGAAGCCGCGGCGGCGTACGATCATGCGGTTGACGGCTACCTGGGCTATCGCGCCGACATGGCCGCGCGGGTCAAGGCCCTGCTTGCCGCCGACCCGGAATTCGGGCTTGCACACAGCCTGACCGGCTACACCCTGATGATGGGGTTCCGCGCCGACGCCGTCGACGCCGCCCGCGCCGCCCTCGTGGCCGCTCGGCGATGCGGCGGCACCACGCGGGAAGCCGCGCACGCCCAGGCGCTGGAACACTGGATCGAAGGCGATCCGCAGCGCGCCGCCGCGGTCTGGGATCAGATCCTGCAGGATCATCCGCATGACATCCTGGCGTTCCGCCTCGCCCATTTCGTGCATTTCTGGTGCGGCCGCCCCGACACCATGCTCCGTTCCGTCATGGCGGTGGAAAAGCACTGGAGCGAGTCGCTGCCGGGCTTCGCCTCGATCCTGGCCTGCCGCTGCTTCGCGCTGGAGGAATCCGGCCACTTCCTGGAAGCCGAATATGCCGGGCGGGAGGCGATCCGCCTCGACCCCGGTGACCTGTGGGCCGAGCACGCCGTGGCGCATGTGCTGGAAATGACCGGACGCCGCGATGAAGGCATTGCCTGGGTCGGCTCCCTGCAGGGCGGCTGGGACGGCCGCAACAACCTGAAGCACCATCTCTGGTGGCATCAGGCGATGTATCACCTGGAACTCGGCGACTTCGCCCGCGTGCTGGCGCTGTACGACAGCGGGTTCCGCGACATGGCCTCGCCGCTGACCGGCGCCGCGCCGGATCTGTATATCGATGTGCAGAACGCGGCCTCGATGCTGTATCGGCTTGGACGGCATGGCGTGGACGCCGGCGACCGTTGGGTGGAACTGGCGGACAAGGCCGAGGCGCGGATCGGCGATTGCCAGTCCGCCTTTACCCTGCCGCACTGGATGA
>DAICYU010000619.1 GCA_027311485.1 Acetobacteraceae bacterium | reverse complement strand
GGCCCGCGCCCCCGGCTCGACCTTCGCGGTATTGATCACTGCGCCGATGCCGGTGGTGACGCCGCAGCCGATGTAGCAAACCTTGTCGAACGGCGCGTCCGGCCGGATCTTCGCCAGGGCGATTTCGGGCAGCACGGTGAAGTTCGCGAAGGTGGACGTGCCCATGTAATGAAACACCGTCTGTCCGTCGCAGGAGAAGCGGCTGGTGCCATCCGGCATCAGCCCCTTGCCCTGGGTGGCGCGGATCGCCACGCACAGGTTGGTCTTGCGCGACAGGCAATATTCACACTGCCGGCATTCCGGCGTGTAGAGCGGGATGACATGATCCCCCTTCTTCAGGCTGGTCACGTTCCTGCCGACATCGACGACGATGCCCGCCCCCTCATGCCCCAGGATCGAGGGGAACAGCCCCTCGGGGTCGGCGCCGGACAGGGTGAACTCATCGGTGTGGCAGATGCCGGTTGCCTTGATCTCGACCAGGACCTCGCCTTCGCGCGGGCCTGCCAGATCGACGGTTTCTAGGCTGAGCTTCTCGCCTGCCTTGCGGGCCACCGCGGCTTTTACCTTCATCGTCTGTTCCTCTTTCTACCGTCGAAACCCGCGGCAATGCCCGTTATTTGCAGGCACCAGCCGCGCAACCGTCAATGCCGCCGCCATTGCCGTGCCGCGACCATCATCGACGCGGCCGCGCCGCTTCGCGCCATCCCTATCAATGCTTTTCACCTGACGGCCTATTGGGCTTCCCGCCGGCGGCAATCCGTACGCATTTCCGCATCACCGACGGCAGCGCCGCGTCGTCCAGCGCCGTCAGCGGTTGGGCGAATCCGTCCGCCTCGATCAGCGCCGCGTGCGCCGCGAGCACGTCGATGATCAGCTCAAAATGCGTGAAGCCGTGGCGGACCTGACCGGCGCCGCGCCAGTCCAGCCGCATGGGCGCGTGCGGCAGGGCCTCGGCTGTGGTCCAGGGTGTGTCGCGCCACGCCGTGCCGGGCAATTCCGCCATGCCGCCCAGCAATCCCTTCGCCGGGCGGGTGCGCAGCAGCACCATCCCGCGATCGTCGGTCAGCCAGAAATGCACGCCGTAGCGCACCGGCCGATCCTTCTTCGGCGCCTTGCGCGGCAGCGTCGCCTGGATTCCCAGCCGCCGAGCGGCGCAGACGGCAATAAGCGGGCAGATCGCACAGCCGGGCGCGGCGGGCGTGCATACGCCTGCCCCGAGGTCAAACAACGCCTGGGCGAAATCACTGGGTCTTTGCCGCGCCGCCGGATCATCGCCGAGACGCTCCGCCGCGGTGCGAATCGCGGCTTTGGCGGCCGGCAACGGTTGCTCGATCGCGAACAGGCGGGAGACGACGCGTTCGACGTTGCCATCGACCGGCACGGCGGGGATGCCGAACGCGATCGCACCGATGGCGGCGGCGGTATAGGCGCCGATTCCCGGCAACGCCCGCAACCCGTCCAGGTCGCGCGGGAATCCACCCGACCCGGCCACCACCTTGGCGCAGGCATGCAGGTTGCGCGCCCGGGCATAGTAGCCGAGCCCGGCCCAGGCGCTCATGACCTGTTCCGCCGGCGCTGCGGCCAGGACCTCGACGGTGGGGAAGCGGCTTACGAACCGCTCATAGTAGGGTATGACAGCGGTGACGGTCGTCTGCTGTAGCATGATCTCGCTCAGCCAGACGCGGTAAGGGTCGGGCGTTTCGCCGGGTTCCGCCCGCCACGGCAACCGTCGCCGGTGGCGGTCGTACCAGCGCAGCAGGTCAGGAGCGATGGCGGAGGACAACACAGGCGACCGTATGCCGACAGACAACCGGTTCGTCCACGGCCCACGTGCGGTGGGCGCCGTGCTGCCGACCGTCACCCGTCAGGTGTTCCGCCGCGGCAACGCCGCCGCGGCGCAGATCCTCGCCGATTGGGATGCGATCGTCGGCCCGAAGGTCGCCGCGATGACCGTGCCGCGGAAGCTGGACCGCGGCGTGCTGACGATTGCCTGCGCCGGCCCCACGGCGATGCACCTGCACTATGTCGGGGTGGAGTTGATCAACCGGATCAATACGCATCTGGGCGGCCAGCCGGTGCATTCGCTGAAATTCACCCAGGCGGGCATGCCGCGCGCCACGCAAGCGGCCCCGCCGCCGCCGGTGGCGGTCCGGGAAGCCGATCAAGCCGTTGCCAGCCTGCCCGATGGCGACCTTAAATCCGCCCTGGCCGCACTCGGGCGCGTCGTGATCGGGCGGAGCAAGTACGCGACACGCCGCCCGAGAAAGCCATGATCGAAAGCCATAAACTCAGATAAAGAGGTTCCGATGCCGATTCTCCGCCGTTCCCTCCTTGCCATGGTGGCCACCAGCGCGGTGCTGCCCGCGTTTGCCTGGGCTGATGAGGCCCAGGTCCGCGCCGAACGCGCCGTCGGCAAGCCCGATGCCAAAACGACGGTGAACGAATATTTCTCCCTGACCTGCACGCATTGTGCTGCGTTTGCGGAGGAAACCATGCCCGAGGTGCAGAAGAACCTGATCGATACCGGTAAGGTCCGCTGGGTGTTCCACGACTATCCGCTGGACCAGGTGGCGCTGACCGCGGCGATGGTGGCGCGCTACCTGCCGGTCGACCGCTACGAACCTTTCGTCAACGCCCTGTTCGCCAGCCAGTCCCGCTGGGCGTTCAGCCGCGCCGACAATCCCACGGATGAGCTGTGGAAGATGGCCGCCCTGGCCGGCATGAGCCGCCAGACCTTCGATACCGCGATCGGCGACAACAGCCTGCGCGACTGGATCATCCAGCAGCAAAAGGCCGACACGGATAAATGGAAGATCGACTCGACTCCG
>DAICYU010000618.1 GCA_027311485.1 Acetobacteraceae bacterium | reverse complement strand
TATTTCCTTCGGATTCTTCATCGTGAATTTCCGTCTGATAACGGGAGTTGGTTCATGATCGATCCACAACGGGTGGCTTTCCAGCCTCTCGCCCATCCCCTGACGCGCGTTACATCCTGACCGACTGCAACGCCGTCCAGTCAAAGGCGACGCCGTGTCCGGGACGATCGGGCGCCGTCGCGTTGCCCTCGGTAATCGCGATCGGCTGCGCGATGTAACGGTCCAGCCCGAACCCATGAACTTCAAGGTATGAGCGGTTGGGCACAGCGGCGAGCAGGTGCACGGTCAGGTCATGCGCTCCGTGGGATGTCACTGGCAGGTTGAAGGCCTCGGCCAGATGGGCAACCTTCATGAATACCGAGATGCCGCCGCAGTTGGTCACGTCCGGCTCGGGGAAGGTGACACCGCCGGCGGCAATCATCTGGGTGAATTCGTGCAGCGTGTGGAGGTTTTCCCCGGTGGCAATCGGCATGCCGCCTTCGCGCACGATCCGGGCGTGGCCGGCGATGTCATCGGGGATGGTCGGCTCCTCCAGCCAGGTCAGGCCGGCCTCCTGGAAGGCGCGGGCGGCGCGGATCGCCTGATCAACAGACCAGCGCATGTTCGCATCGGCCATCAGCGGGAAATCGTCGCCCAGATGGCGTCGCATCGCCATCACGCGGTCCCGATCCTCGGACAGTTTCGGCCGGCCGACCTTCATTTTGATAGCGCGGAAACCGCGTGCCAGGTTGTCGTCGGTCTGGCGCAGCAGCGCGTCCAGCGTGAACTCCAGGTCGATGCCGCCGGCGTAGCATGGCACGTTCGGATCGAACCCGCCCAGCATGCGCCACAGAGGCATGGCCAGCCGCCGAGCGAGAAGGTCGTAGAGGGCAATGTCGCAGGCGGAGATGGCGAGGCTGACGGAACCGCCGCGCCCGCCGTAGTGCAGGGTCCACCACATGCGGTTCCAGAGTGCCTGGATCTGGTCGGCGTCGGCGCCCAACAGCACCGGGCGCAGATGACGATCGATCAGCGCATGCACCGCCGCCCCGCCCGTACCTGTGGTATAGGTATAGCCGACGCCCTCGGCACCGTCGCTGTCCCGCAGGCGAACCGTCACCAGTTCGAAGTGCGTCATCGTCCCGTGCGTCGAATCCGACAGCGGCACGGGCAGCTCGATCCGATAAAGTGCCGTATCCAGATGCATGATGGGCATGTTGTTTCCTCCGTTGATTGGGTTGCAGCCTGCGCCGGGGCGGGTGCATTGCCAACCGCGTAGCGACCTGCCACACGCCGGCCCGATGTCATCGACACAGCCATTTCTTGTTTACCGCGATCGGATCGGCGCGCCGTCCGAGGTCAGCTTCCTGCGCCGCCAGTATGTCGGATTTACGCGCCTGCATCCGGTCTGGACCGGCCGTGTGATGCTGCCGAACGCGGATCAGGTCGGCGCGCACCGGTTGCGGCTGGGCGGCGACGGACCGTTGGGTTCTGCTCGCCGCCTGTTGTTCAGGCAATTCGGCGTCGTCCCGCCGATCGGCATTCCCAATCTGGCGCCGGTGCTGCATGCGCAGTTTGCGCGTGGCGGGGCGCTGGCCTTGCCCATGGCGCGGGCACTGGGAATGCGCCTGCTGGTGACGCTGCATGCCGGGGAGGTGAGCAAGCAGAAGAATTGGCACCGCACGGTGCTGGCTCGCCGCTGGCCCGATTTGGTGCGGGAGGCGGCGCGGTTCGTCTGCGTTTCGGCCGCGGTGGCCGATATTGCCGCGGCGCGCGGCGCGCCGGCGGACAAGCTGACAGTATTGCCGATTGGCGTTGAAATCGCGCCCGACCCGCCCCCGGCGATGCCGCCGCAGGCGCACCTATTCGTCGGCCGCTTCGTGGAAAAGAAAGGGATTTCGGTGCTGGCGGCGGCAATCCGCCATTTGCGTACGGCCGGTGACACGACACCGGTGACGTTCATCGGCGACGGCCCACTGCGGCCCCTGCTGGAACAGCTTTCGCACGATGTATCGGGTGTGACGCTAACCGGCTGGCTGCAACCCGAAGCCGTGCGCGCGCGGATGACGTCCGCCTACGCCCTGCTGGTGCCCAGCGTCGTAGCGAACGACGGCGATGCCGAGGGGCTGCCCAGTGTCATTCCCGAGGCGATGGCGCAAGCCTGCCCGGTGATTGGATCGGATCAGGGCGGCATTGCCGAGGCAATCCACCATCAGGAAACAGGTTTGCTGGTGGCCCCTGGCGATCCTGTCGTGCTGGCGGCCGCAATGCGGCAAATGGCGCAGGACGCTGCCCTACGCACACGCCTTCAAGCCGCAGGCTTCAGGGAAGCCAGCGCCCACTTGAATGCGCATGTGCAGTCGAAAAAGCTTGAAAACCTGCTGCTGGCGATCTGAACCGCTCAGCCCTGGCGGGCCTTCATGCGCGGGTTCTTCTTGTTGATCACATAAACCCGGCCGCGACGGCGGACGACACGGCAGTTCTTGTCGCGGACCTTGGCCGACCGCAGGCTGTTACGGACTCTCATGACGGGCTACTATCAATAATGGGAACAGGAAGGCGCGCTACCTAGTGGCCTGCCGGTGACCTGTCAAGCTGAACGGCGTGCCAGGCCGTAGCCGGCACGGTGTCCACGGTGCCGCGCGATGCTGAACCCTGGCGCTGTACCCCCTTGCATTTCCCGCATGACCCCGCGACCCTGCCCGGCAGGAAAGGAGTATCGGGACACATGGCATCGGTCTTCATCGACGGCGAATCCGGAACAACAGGCCTGGGCATACGGGAGCGTCTGAGCGCCCTGCCCGCGGTTACGCTCAAGAGCCTGCCAGCCGAACGCCGCCGTGATCCCGCCGCCC
>DAICYU010000617.1 GCA_027311485.1 Acetobacteraceae bacterium | reverse complement strand
CAGGCCGGCGTTTCAAAGGGTGAAACGGTGATGCTGCTGATGACCAGGAAGGCGATGGACGACTTCGTCCAGGCAAACAACTTCTCTCTCGGCGCCAGCGCCGGGCTGCACGTGGCCGGTTATACCGGAAACCATCAGGCACCGTCGCAGGGCAACAATGATGTGGTGGTCTGGTCGAACCATTCCGGCGCCTATGTCGGGGCTAACATCAAGGCAACCGACATTTCGGCCAACAGCAAGGAAGACCAGAACTTCTACAACAAGTCTGTCAGCACCCAGCAAATCCTGAACGGCGATGTCTCTCAACAGGCCGCCGCCAAGCCGCTGATCTCGTCGCTGCATTCATAGCAGGGCATACCGGCCCGGCCATCGGTTCGCGATGGCCGGGCGATGCCCGCGATGCGCCGGTCTGGCACCGATGCGATGGCCGGCGATCAGCAGCCGGACCATAAAATCGGTGATCAGAACCCGTCCCGCGCGATATCCATCGCGAAATAGGTCAGGATCAGGTCGGCCCCGGCCCGCTTGATCGCGCCCAGGCTTTCCCGCATCACCCGGGCCTCATCGATCGCACCGGCGGCCGCGGCGAACTTGATCATCGCGTATTCGCCACTGACCTGATACGCCGCCAGCGGCAGCAGGCTGCGCTGGCGGATCTGTGTCAGCACATCCAGGTACGGCATGGCCGGCTTGACCATCAGCATGTCGGCGCCCTCGGCCTCATCGGCGCCGGACTCCCGCAGTGCCTCGCGCCCGTTCATCGGGTTCATCTGATAGGCCTTGCGGTCGCCCTTCAACTCGCAGCCGGCCGCATCGCGGAACGGGCCGTAGAAGGCTGAGGCGAACTTCGACGAATAGGCCATGATCGGCACCGCGCCGAGGCCGTGCGAGTCCAGCGCCGAACGGATCGCGTGCACCTGACCGTCCATCATGGATGACGGCGCGATCATGTCCGCCCCCGCCTCGGCCGCAACCACCGCCTGCCGCCCCAGGTTCTCGATCGTGTGGTCGTTGTGCACGTCGCCGTCGTGGATCACGCCGCAATGCCCGTGCGTGGTATATTCACAGAAGCAGGTGTCGGAGATCAGCATCAGCTCCGGCGCGGCGTCCTTGGCGCGCTTGATCATGCGGGCCAGCAGCCCGTCGCGGTTCCACGCGTCGCTGCCGGTATCATCCTTGTTGTGGCTGACACCAAAGGTCATCACCGCCTTGATGCCGGCGGCGGCGATCTCCTTGATGGCGACGTCCAGCTTGCGCTCGGGGATGCGGAACACCCCCGGCATCGAGTCCACCGGGGCGAAATCGTCCAGGTCCTCCTCGACAAAGATCGGGTAGATCAGGTCGTTCAGCGTGACGGTGTTTTCCGCCAGCAGATCGCGCATCACCTGGCTGCGGCGCAGTCGGCGGAGGCGCATCGTCGGGAATGTCTGGACCATCGCATTCTGTTCCTTAGGCGAGTGGCGAAGGTTTTGGCCGTGTTCCATCCAGGAGTCGGGCATAGCGGAAAGGTGACGGGTCGACCACAGGTGTTTCGCCGGTCACCAACTCGGCCATCAGCCGCCCGGCGGCCGGCGCGATGCCGAAGCCGTGGCCCGAGAAGCCGGTGGCGATGAAAAATCCCGGCACCTGCTCAACCGGGGAGATCACCGGAACGGCGTCCGGCGTGACGTCGATCATGCCGCCCCAGGTTTCGACCACGCGCATGATGTGAAAGACCGGGAACGCCCGGGTCACATGCACCCGCGCCTGCTTCAGGATCGCACGATGCGGCGGCGGATCCAGCACACGCACCTTCTCGAACGGCGACACCTGATCCAGCGCCCAGCGCCCCGGCTGCACCAGCTCACGCACGAAATCGGCGCCCAGCCGAACGCGCATGTCGCCGCGGCGCAGCCAGGCCGCTGGCAGGAAATCGCGCATGAAGCGAACCATGTCCGGCACGACCGGGGCGATATTGCCGCTCCAGCTTGCCACGGTGTAGCCGCCGTCCAGGCGCTTGCGCAGCCCGAAGCCGTAGCCGCTGGCGGACGCTTCCGGTCCGCCGGGCAGCGGTTCGGTGCGCATCACCGACGACAGGACGCGCAATTGCGGCAGGCGCAGGCTCAGCGGCCGGCAGAACAGCCGCGACCACACGCCGCCGGCCAGCACGACAGTGTCGCAGCCGATCCGGCCATGTTCCGTTACCACCGCGCTGACGCGGCCGGCGGTGGTTTCGATCCCGCGCACGGCGCAGCGTGTCAGGATCGTCGCGCCCAACCGCCTTGCCGCCTGCGCGATCACCGGCGCCGCGTGCGCCGGTTCCGCTCGGCCGTCACCGGCGGTGAACAAGGCGCCCGCCCACGCCCCAGCCAGCCCCGGCAACGTGCGCGCCATCTCCGCCCGGCCGAGGAACCGGCTGTCCAGGCCAAACGGGCGGCCGACCTGGTCGAGCCACGCCTGGCGCCGGGCAAGCTCCTTCGGCGTGCGGCAGAGATAGGCGATGCCGCTGCGGCGGAAGCCGGTTTCAGCCCCGGTCAATGCATTCATGTCGGGCCAAAGCCGCAGTGCCTCCATCGCCAGAGGCACTTCGCGCGGGTCGCGGCCCATCGTGCGGCACCAGCCCCAGTTCCGGCTGGATTGTTCGGCGGCGATTTCCCCCTTTTCGCACAGCACGACCGGCACGCCTTTGCGTGCGAGGAAGAAGGCCGAGCAGACGCCGATGATACCGCCGCCGATGATGACGACATCCACATCAACGACTCCGTGGCGCGCTCGGAAACGGAAACCGGCCACGGCAACTTTGCACTCGCCCACTACATGCGCGCCCACGGCAACCTGCACCACGCGCCCGAATTG
>DAICYU010000616.1 GCA_027311485.1 Acetobacteraceae bacterium | reverse complement strand
AGAGACATCCGAGCGGCTGCGGGCGGTATTGGCCGCACTCGAAGCCCCGGAATTTGCGAATTTGCTGCGAGAGTCCGCGCCGATGGCGACTGTCGAGCAACTCAGCCGTGTTCATCCGCGCCAATATGTCGAGGCAATTATGGCGATTCGGCCGGAGTTGGGCGAACCCGTTCAACTGGATGGCGACACTGTCATGAGCGCCGGCAGTGCCGAGGCAGCCGCGCGGGCCGCTGGCGGGGCGGTGGCGGCAGTTGATGCCGTAATGGATGGTTGGGCACGCGCCGCCTTCGCCGCAGTGCGTCCACCTGGACACCATGCCGAGCCGAATCGGCCCATGGGCTTTTGTCTGTTCAATAACGCGGCTGTTGCATCGCTGCATGCACGTGAGGTGCGCGGCGTGAAGCGTGTTGCTGTCGTCGACTTCGATGTGCATCACGGCAATGGCACTCAGACAATGTTCGCAGCCGATCCTGACCTGTTCTATGCTTCGTCCCATCAAAGTCCGTGTTACCCGGGCACTGGCGAAACCTGGGAGCGTGGCGTCGCCAACAATGTCCTGAACGTACCGCTGCGACCGCGCGACGGTGGGCTGGCTTTCCGCGCTGCCTGGTCGGATATAATTCTGCCGGCGCTGGATGCTTTCGCACCTGGCCTTCTGATTATATCAGCGGGTTTCGATGCCCACATTGCCGACCCGCTCGCGCAGTTGCGGCTGGAGACGCCGGATTACGCCTGGATCACCGAACGGTTGGTAGACGTCGCCGACCGTCACTGTGGCGGTCGGATTGTGTCGGTCCTTGAAGGCGGCTACGACCTGAACGCTTTGGCCGCCTCGACCGCCGTACATGTCCGGGCATTGATGCGGGCGTGACGGGAGCGATATGACGGAAGATAATATCAACGGCCTTTCATTCGAGGACGCGCTGGCCGAGTTGGACCAGATCGTCCGTGGCCTGGAAGGCGGCACATTGAAGCTGGATGCTGCAGTGCAGGCATTCGAACGAGGCGTGAAGCTTCGCCGGCATTGCGAGGCCAAGCTTGCCGAGGTGGAGGCGCGGGTCGAGGCTCTCGTACAAGGGGTCGATGGCCAGTTGACCGCGCGTCCCCTGGAGTGAAGCAGCGCGCGGATCAATTGCTGGTGCAACGGGGTTTGGTGGAGAGCCGTGCGCGCGCGCAGGCGCTCATCCTGGCGGGGAAAGTGTTCTCAGGCGACCGGCGGGTGAGCAAGGCGGGCGATCCCATGACCGAGGATGCTCCGTTGGAAATTCGCGGGCAGGATCATCCATGGGCGTCGCGTGGGGGTCTGAAGCTTACGCATGGGCTCACGCATTTTGGTTTCGCGGTATCTGGCCGCGTATGCCTGGATATCGGGGCGTCCACGGGCGGCTTCACCGACGTGCTATTGGCGAACGGGGCAGCGCGGGTTCACGCCGTTGATGTCGGTCACGGACAACTCGCCTGGAAGTTGCGGCAGGACCCGCGCGTGGTCGTCCACGAGAAGACCAATGCCCGTTATCTGGATTTGGCAAAGATTGGCGAGCCGGTCGAAGCACTGGTGTGCGATGCAAGTTTTATCGGTCTTGCGACAGTGCTGCCTGCCCCGTTAAGCCTTTGCGCCCCTGGGTCTTGGGCTGTCGCACTGATCAAGCCACAGTTTGAGGCCGGGGCAGCCTCTGTCGGCAGCAAAGGCGTCGTGCGTGACCCGGCAATTCATCGGGCAGTGTGTGAACGAGTGATGACATGGTGGTCCGGTCTGCCGGGCTGGCGCGTAGTTGGCATCAGCGAAAGCCCGATAACCGGGCCAGAGGGAAACCGGGAGTTCTTGCTGGGCGCAGTCCGGGAGGCAACCGGCTAATGGCAGATCAAGGAATACGCGTCTAAGTCGCCTTAAAGTTGGGCTGGCGCGGTGCGCCACAGCCAGGGTAATTTCAGTCCGTGTTAGTTTCCATAGTCACCACGCTTGGCGATACGCTCAATCTGTCCCTTTGGCCGGCTGGGTATGATGAGCGATAAAGGCAGTTCCGCACACACGGCGCCGAATAACCTTGTGGATGACTTACGGGAAGCGTTGCGAATTAGAGACGAATTCCTATCGATCGCCGCTCATGAATTGCGAAATCCACTCACGCCTATCTCGGTGCAGGTCGCAATGCTGCTCAGGTCGGCGCGCAGCGCTGATCCGCCGTTGCCAACCGAGTTTATTGCCGGGCTTCAACGCCTCGACCGGGCAACCCGTCGGTTCCTGAACCGAGCCACGGTATTGCTCGACGTGTCGCGCCTGGTTGCTGGTCATCCATTCCGGCCTGACGTCTCGCGGTTCAATCTATCAGAACTGGTGCTTGAACTCGTTGCCGATCAGCTTCCGGTAGCCGAACGGCTGCACGTCAAGCTCGATACGTTGGCTATCAAACCGGATATTGTAGGTTATTGGGACCGTGTCGGCGTCGGCCTTATTCTCGATAATTTGATAAGCAATGCAATGAAATACGGCGCGGGAGCACTGGTCGAGATCGGCGCGGAGAGCTTAGGGGAAACCCCTGTCACTGATGGCCAACTCCGCCTATGGGTCCGCGACAAGGGGCCAGGCATCGCCGCCGAAGACCAGGAGCGCATCTTCGCCCGATTTCAGCAGGCAGGTACCAACAAGGTAGCCGCCGGCGGGTTTGGCGTTGGCCTCTGGGTCGCCCGTGAAGTCGCTCGCGGCATGGGTGGTGATATCCGGGTTGAGAGCCAGCCAGGTGACGGCGCCACTTTTATCGTTGTACTTCCACGCGATGTCGCGGCCCATCTGAGCGACTTAAAGACGGGGACGGCTTGATGACGAAAGGCGATCAGAC
>DAICYU010000615.1 GCA_027311485.1 Acetobacteraceae bacterium | reverse complement strand
CACTGACGATGCCCAGTATCTGCTCGTCGGAATCGACGACGAGGGCGGCGCCGATCCTTTGCTGCGAAAGAACCTCGGCGACATCGCTGATCCGCGCAGTCGGGTCCACTGTGGTGACTTGATAGCCCTTGTGTTTCAGGATCGCGGCGACCGTGCTCATGGGCTCCCCTTTCATGTGGCGGGCGGGCGAACGGTCGGCTGAGGCAGACACCTGAAAATAAGCGGACCGCGCACCAAGCCCGTGGAAGTGGACAGAATGCGCGGTCTGGATAGACAAATGCAAATTTTAGCAGTGCAGTGCAGCAGGTACCGCTACCATAGGGTGCTGCCTGCCATCAGACCTGCAACCAGCAGCACGACAAAGATGACGATCGCGATAAAGAACAGAATACGCGCGATATCGGCCGAGGCGGCGGCGACGCCGCCAAAGCCGAATATCGCCGCAATAATGGAAACGACCAGAAAGAACAGGGCAAGGCGAAGCATGTGAAGGCTCCTTTCACAACCGACCGACGTAACGAGGTGAATGGATTAAAGGTTGCCTTCTCATTACACACAGTCACAGGCCCTTGACCGGTGATCACTCTGCCGCCACCAGCTGTGGAACGGGTTGCGCCAGCTGTGTTTCGACCAGTTCGGCGAACCGTCCGCGGCGGGCGAGCAGCGCATTGAAATCACCCTGCTCGACAATCTGGCCACCTTCGAACACAAGAATTTCATCCGCGTCCCGGACGGTGGACAGCCGGTGGGCGATGATGAAGGTGGTGCGGCCCGCCATCAGGCGGCGCAGCGCCTTGCTGACCTTCGCCTCGGTCGCGGCATCCAGTGCACTGGTCGCCTCGTCCAGGATCAGGATCGGCGGATTCTTCAGCAACGCCCGTGCAATCGCCAGGCGCTGGCGCTGGCCACCGGACAAGGACGTACCCCGCTCACCGATCATCGTGTCGTAGCCCTGCGGCTGGCGGATAATGAACTCATGCGCGTCCGCCATGCGGCAGGCTTCCTCGATCTCATCATCCGTTGCGGCCGGGCAGCCAACCAGCAGGTTGTCGCGGATCGTGCGGTTGAACAGCAGGCTTTCCTGGAACACCACGCCGATATGCGACCGCAGGCTGTCCAGCGTGATGTCGCGCAGGTCCTGGCCATCGACGGTGATGCGACCCGAGGTCGGATCCCACAGCCGTTGCAGCAGCGCCATGGCGGTGGACTTGCCCGCGCCGGTATGGCCGACCAGGGCAATGGCCTTGCCGGGCTGCGCCGTGAAGCTGACGTCCGACAGAACGGGCGCGCCGCTCGCCGGATAGCGGAAGGACACGTCCTCGAACCGGACTTCGCCGCGCGGCGCCCACAGGGTGCGGGCGTCGGACTTTTCCGGGACGCTGCTGCGTTCGTCGAGGATGCGGAAGAAGTCTTCCAGCGCCGGCAGCTTGAAGAACAGGGAGGAGACGAAGGACGCCGCGGTTTCCAGCCGGCCGATCAGCAGCATCGCAAAGCCCATGAAGCTGACGATCTCACCCACGCTGGCCAGGCCGTGCATGTGCAGCCAGGTGCCGATCACGACGATTGTAATGATAGCCAGGGTGCTGGACGCGCGGGTCATGACGTTGACCAGCGCCCACCAGTTCAGCACCGGGAACTGATGCCGGATCACCTGGTTGGCGATGTCACTGAACAACCGCGCCTCGGCCGACAGGCGGGTGAAGGACTGCACCACCATGACGTTGGTCAGCGCGTCCTGCGCCGTGCCGGCCAATGAGGAATTCAGCCCCTCCACCTGCCGCTGCGCCGTTTCTGTCTTCTTCACCACGATGGCGGTGATGGCCAGGAAGATGGCGACCAGCACCACCAGCACCAGACCC
Source organism: Acetobacteraceae bacterium (assembly GCA_027311485.1). Classification (GTDB taxonomy): domain Bacteria; phylum Pseudomonadota; class Alphaproteobacteria; order Acetobacterales; family Acetobacteraceae; genus Rhodopila. The sequence continues at coordinate 980 of DAICYU010000615.1, read as the reverse complement.
AGGCGCCAGTTGAGGAACATCGTCATCGGCAGCAGGACGACGGCGGACAGGATGGTGGAAAGCTGGTCACGGAAGAACACCAGCCAGGTGCCGAACAGCCCGTCGGTGCCGGTCAGCATGGATTTGATCAGGCGGCCGGAATGGGTATCGCCATGAAATGACAGCGGCAACGCCAGCACATGGCGGAAATACCGGCCCATCGACTTGATGCGGTGCCGGTGGGCCAATCGCTCCGTCTGCAAGGCGACAATGATGTTGCTGACAATTCCGCCAAGCCCGACGGCCACCCACAAACCAAGCAGTATGCCCGACCGGTGCCACATCTGGTCCGATGGGATCGTGTCGGAGTGGGACAGCAAGTTGACAACCCGGCCAAACAAAACCGGATCAAGAAACTGCAGGCCGGCGACCAGGAGGTTGGCGAAGGCCAGGAACCCGGCAATTCGGATATCGCGGCCGAGAAGACCGATAACCCGGCCATAAACTCTGAAAAAGCGCATCTGCCTCTGCCCGGGTCAGACCCGGTCCCCGTTTGGTGTCACGGGGAAAGTAAGATGCAGGTGTGGCATCATATTGGCAGACTAAGGGTGAATATACGTCAGTCGCGGTTCTGTGATGATTGGGGGATTAATAGATTGTTTGGTGCATTTTCAAAGTAGTTATGATTACATTATTAAAATACGGTCCGATAATGCACTGGCCGAGCCTGCGTTCGGATAGCGCGCGGGCGGCCCGGCACCCCGGCGCGCATCCGGCTCGGCACCCGTTGCGGTGCCGGCCCATCACTCCGCCTTGCGCGGCTTCGCCCGGCTTCGCTTCCGGGGGGCCGGCGTTACCTGCACTTCGCCCTGATCGGCAAAGCGGTCCGGAAACTCCCCCAGGTTCTGCTGAATCTCAGCTTCCTCGACCCCGGTTTCCCGTGGCGAATCCGGTTCGCTCTGCGGGTTGGGCAAAAGCCCACTGCCCGCACTCTCCTCCAT
>DAICYU010000614.1 GCA_027311485.1 Acetobacteraceae bacterium | reverse complement strand
GACTCGGCGCAAAGCCTGGTTCGCAAAGGCGGCCGCCTGGTTTACGCTACCTGCTCTCTGCTGGCAGAGGAGAATGAGGCACAAGTGACTGCTTTCCTTCTTCGCCATCCCGCCTTCGCGCGCGTCCCGCTGGCACAAGCCTGGCCGCTGGAACAGCCGCCGCCCGGCTCCGCCGACTTCCTCTCGCTCACGCCCGCTCGCCATGGCACCGACGGATTCTTCACCGCCGTCATGGAGCGGACGGCGTGATTTCGCTGCGCAAGGCTCGCGCGGCCGATGCAATCGCCATCGGTGCGGTGCATGTGGCAGCCTGGCGCAGCACCTATCCGGGTATCCTGCCCGATGCCTATCTGGCGCGCCTGTCGGTTTCCCGGCAGGCGGCGTATTACGACGCTGCGATCCGTGGCGGGACCGGCGTGACGGTGGCGACCGCCTCAGGCACCGACGTGCCCACCGGCAGCGGGCCACGCATCATCGGCTTCACCACCGCAGGCCGCGCTCGGCAAGCCGAATTTGGCGGCCGGCGCCTGGCCGAGGGCGAGGTCGAGACGCTCTATGTACTGGATGACTGGCGCGAACGCGGTGTCGGCCGGCGCCTGATGCGCGCCGCGGCCGCGCACCTGATGGAGATCGGCTGTAAATCGGCGTTCGTCTGGGTGCTGCGGGACAATCCCAGCCGCTGGTTCTATCAACACCTCGGCGGTCGCCCGGTGGCGGAACAGGTCGTTCAGTTCGCCGGCCAGAAAGTGCCCCAGACGGCCTTCGTCTGGGACCCGATCGAGCAGCTTCTGGCGGCTTCGCCACAGGCCTCCTGACCGCTTAAGGCGCCCCCGTGGCAAGCGCCGGCAGCTATAGGCCGAACAGAGCCTTCGCATTGCCCCCGGCAATTGCCGACCTGTCCGCGTCGCTGAACGAAGCCACCCCGTTTATGTGTCCAAGCGGGTCATACTCGCCCATGTCGTACGGGTAGTCCGTACCCAGTAGAATTTTCTCCACGCCGAACAATTTCACCAGCGCCTCCAACTGGTGTGGCGTGAACACGATCGTATCCAGGTAGATGCGCTTGAGATAGGTGCTGGGCGGCTTCGGCAGGTGTCCGTGCGCATCGCTGCGGGCACCCCAGGCGTGGTCGATACGGCCCGAGTAGGCCGGAAGGTAGCCGCCGCCATGCGACGCAATGATTTTCAGATTGGGATACCGCTCCAGCACCCCGTCAAAAATCAGGTAGTGGAGCGCCATCGTTGTATCGAGCGGATTGCCGATGACGTTACTGAAGTAGTAGCGGCCGAACCGCCGCGGTTCGGTGAAGCTGTTCGGGTGAATGAACACGATGGCACCTAACGCCTCGGCCTTGGCCCAGAACGGCTCGAATGTCGGATCCGACAGTTCCAATTCGCCGACATGGGCGAGAACCTCACAGCCTTTCAGCCCGAGGCGCTTGACCGCGTATTCAAGTTCCTCGGCAGCCGCGGCGCCCCCGGCTTGCAGCGGAACAGACCCCATGCCGGCGGGAATCCGCCCGCGATGGGCTTCGATGATGGCGGCAATCCCTTCGTTGACCAGCCGGGCGGCCTTCACGGCGACATCGGGCGGGATGGCGTAATAGCATTGCGGCGGCGCCGGACTGATGATCTGCGCGTCCAGGCCCATCGCATCGAAATCGCGCAGCCGCAACGGGATGTCGGTCAGGTTTGGAGTCCGGTCGGCATCCTGCATGCGCGTCAGGATTCGTGTTTCCTCGGTGTATGCCGCGGCGCGCGGGTCAGGGGTAAGGTGCGGGCGCACCATCTCGGCGGCGGCCTCGATCTGCACATGGGCATGCATGTCGATTGTCAGGCTTTTCGGCCGCGTTTCCCTGCCCGGACGGCCGTGGGTGCGGGCGGCCGTCAGGTCGTATCGGTTGTTGGGGTCAGCCATAGCATTCCTCGCTGTCCGGCCGGCCAGCCGGGCAGCTGGCCGTCGTCAAGACAATCCGCCGGTTCAGTCCTGACGGTAGTTGGGGGCCTCACGATCGATCGCGACGTCATGCACATGGCTTTCCCGCAGGCCTGCCCCGGTCACGCGGCGGAATCGGGCGTTGGTCTGCAACGCGTTGATGTCGGCGCTGCCGGTGTAGCCCATGCCGGCCTTCAGGCCGCCGACAAGCTGGTGCACCACATTGGCCACGGGACCTTTGTAGCCAACACGTCCTTCCACCCCTTCCGGCACCAGCTTGAGCTGATCCTTGATGTCCTGCTGGAAGTAGCGGTCGGCGGAACCGCGGGCCATCGCGCCCAGGCTGCCCATGCCGCGATACGATTTATAGGACCGGCCCTGGTACAGAAACACCTCACCGGGTGCTTCGTCGGTGCCGGCCAGCAGGCTGCCGATCATGCAACAATCGGCACCGGCGGCGATCGCCTTGACGATATCGCCGCTGGTCCGCATGCCGCCGTCGGCGATCGCCGGGATGCCTTGTTCCCGGCAGGCAGCCGAGGTTTCCAGCACCGCGGTAAACTGCGGCACGCCAACCCCTGCCACGACGCGCGTGGTGCAGATGCTGCCTGGGCCGATGCCGATCTTCACCGCATCCACCCCGGCTTCGATCAGTGCCAGCGCACCCTCGGGCGTCGCCACATTACCAGCGATCACCTGGACGGTGTTGGACAGGCGCTTGATGGCCTCCACCGAACGCAGCACGCCCGCCGAATGGCCATGTGCCGTATCCACGACAATCACATCCGTCTCGGCGGCGACCAGCGTCTGGGCGCGCGCCTCGCCGTCCCGGAGCGCCTCGACGTAGGCGCGGCTCTCGGCGAGCTTCTTCTCGGCCGCCGCCAGCGCCGCCTCGGCGCGCGCCTCGCCTTCCCGGAGCG
>DAICYU010000613.1 GCA_027311485.1 Acetobacteraceae bacterium | reverse complement strand
CGCGCGGCGGACGCGCTGGGGCGGCATCAAAGGCCGGACGGGCATTTCGTTTTTGAACTGGAAGCCGATGCCACAATTCCGGCGGAGTATGTGCTGCTGGAGCACTTCCTGGACCGCATCGATGCGTTGCTGGAAAGCAAGATCGGCGTTTACCTGCGGTCGATCCAAGGGGAACATGGCGGATGGCCGCTGTTCCATGACGGCGCTTTCGATCTTTCCGCCAGCGTCAAGGCCTACTTTGCCCTGAAAGCGATCGGCGACGATCCGGACGCCCCGCACATGCGCAGGGCGCGGGACGCCATCCTGGCAGCCGGTGGCGCAGAGCGTACGAACGTGTTTACGCGTGTCCAGTTGGCGTTGTTTGGCGAAGTACCGTGGCGCGCCGTGCCGGTGATGCCGGTGGAAATCATGCATTTGCCAAACTGGTTTCCATTCGACCTGTCGAAAGTCTCGTACTGGTCTCGGACGGTTATCGTGCCGCTGCTGGTGCTGATGGCGCTGCGACCCAGGGCACGCAATCCGCGCGGCGTAACGATCGCTGAGCTGTTCCGCGTGCCGGCGGACCGTGTCAGGGATTACATCCGCGGTCCCTACCGGTCCGGCTGGGGACGTTTCTTCAAGGCTGTCGACGGGATCCTGCGGACCACCGAGCCGTTGTTTCCCCGCGTGTCGCGGCAGCGGGCGATTGACAAGGCCGTTGCATTCGTAACCGAACGTCTCAACGGCGATGACGGTCTGGGCGCCATCTATCCGGCGATGGCCAATACCGTCATGATGTTCGACACGCTCGGCTATCCCGCAGACAATCCGCACGCGGCGATTGCATGGAATGCGGTCCGCAAGCTTCTGGTGATCGAGGAAGGCCGTGCCTATTGCCAGCCCTGTCTTTCGCCGGTGTGGGATACCAGCTTGGCGGGCCATGCACTGGCCGAGGCGGGTGTTGCAACCGCCGCCGCCTGTGACTGGCTGGCGCCCCGGCAGATTTTGGACGTGGTGGGTGACTGGGCAGTACGCCGGCCCGGGCTTCGTCCGGGTGGCTGGGCCTTCCAGTACAACAATGCGCATTATCCGGACGTCGATGATACCGCCGTCGTCGGCATGCTGCTGCACCGGAACAGCGATCCGGCCTACGCCGACGCCATCGACCGCGCCCGCGAATGGATCATCGGCATGCAGTCGTCGGATGGCGGCTGGGGCGCGTTCGAGCCGGAAAATACACACTATCACCTGAACCATATTCCGTTCGCCGATCATGGCGCGCTGCTCGACCCGCCGACGGCAGATGTCAGCGCGCGCTGCGTGTCGTTCCTGGCACAGATCGGCATGCGATCGGACGATCCGGTGATGGCTCGCGCGCTGGCCTATCTGCGACGGGAGCAGGAAGCCGATGGAAGCTGGTTCGGCCGGTGGGGCACGAACTACATTTATGGCACCTGGTCGGTGCTGTGTGCCCTGAATGCGGCGGGCGTGCCGCAGACCGACCCAGCGGTGCTGCGGGCGGTCGATTGGCTGGCCTCGGTGCAGCGCGCTGATGGCGGCTGGGGTGAGGATGAGGAAAGCTATGCCGACGCCCCGCACGGCCGCTACCGTGAAAGCACGCCCAGCCAGACGGCGTGGGCTGTGTTGGGGCTGATGGCGGCAGGGGCGGTGGATCATCCGGCAACGGCGCGCGGCATTGCGTGGCTGGCGGCAGCGCAGACGCCAAATGGCGAATGGGTGGAGCAGCCCTATACCGCTGTCGGTTTCCCGCGCGTGTTCTACCTGCGCTATCACGGCTACAAGCTGTATTTTCCCCTGCTGGCGCTGGCGCGCTACCGCAACTTGCGGCGGGGGAACTCCGGGCGTGTCGAGTTTGGGTTCTGAACGATAGAAAACGCGGCATCCGTCGGTAATAGTCTATCGCCAGGGGCGCGGGCATGAGACCTGGATTTGTGGTCGGGCTGACCGCCGAGGCCCGGATTGCCGCGCAAGGCGGCTATCTGGCGCGGGCGGGCGGGGGGTTGCCGGCTGGCGCGGCGCAGGCTGCCTTGGAGCTGCTCGATGACGGGGCGGATGGGCTGATCAGCTTTGGGTTGGCAGGGGGATTGGATCCGGCCTTGCGTCCGGGCACCATCATCATCCCGGCCGCCGTGCTGGCCGATGGCGCACGCTGTGCAGCTGATCCCACGCTCAGCCGGCGCTTTGGTGTTACCACACCGCACCTCTTGCTGGCCGGTTCGGCGGTGGTGTCCGGCAAGGCGGAAAAGGCGGCGCTACATCACGCCACGGGGGCGCATGCCGTCGATCTGGAGAGTGGGGCGGTGGCGCAGGTCGCAGCGCAACGAGGCGTTCCGTTCGCCGTGATCCGGGCCATCTGTGACCCGGCGGAGCGGACATTGCCTCCTGCCGCGCTGGTCGCGCTGGATGCCAAGGGCGGCGTAGGCCCGCTGCGGGTGCTGGCGTCGGTTCTGCGCCAGCCATCGCAAATTCCCGACCTGCTGCGACTGGCACGCGACGCAGCGGCCGCGCGGGCCGCCTTGGTGCGCGTGGTCGCGCGGGCGTCAGCCGCCGAAAGCTGACAGCCCGGTCTGCGCCCGTCCGAGGATCAGCGCATGCACATCATGCGTGCCCTCGTAGGTGTTGACCGTCTCCAGGTTCATGACGTGCCGGATCACGTGATACTCGTCCACGATCCCGTTGCCGCCGTGCATGTCGCGCGCGACCCGGGCGATGTCCAGCGCCTTGCCGCAGTTGTTGCGCTTTAGCAGGCTGATCATCTCGGGCGCCGCGTCATGCTCATCCATCAGCCGGCCGAGGCGCAGCACGGCGTGCAGACCCAGCGTGATCTCCGTCTGCATGTCGGCCAGCTTCTTCTGGATC
>DAICYU010000612.1 GCA_027311485.1 Acetobacteraceae bacterium | reverse complement strand
CGCGCTTACATTCAGCGAATCGACGGTCCGAACGGCCCGAGGAGAGGAACTCACACCATGCCATCACTGGAAGCATTGCATTGGGGCCCGGCGTCCGGGGCAACACCGCGCCACCTGGTTATCCTGTGTCACGGCCTCGGCGCCGATGCGTATGACCTGATCGACCTCGCCCCCACCTGGGCCAAGGCCTGCCCGGACGCGATCTTCGCCTCGGTGCACGCCCCATTCCCCCACGACTCCGGATTCGGCCGGCAGTGGTGGAGTGTCGCCGACCGGTCGCCGCCGGTCATGGAAGCCGGCATCCGCACCGCCGCTCCCTATCTGCTCGACTTCATCAATGCGGAGTTGGAGCGTCTGAACCTGCAGGACTACGCAATCATGGGCTTCAGCCAAGGTGCGATGATCGCCCTGTTTGCCGGATTGCGCGGTCCCACTGCACCCCGGGCGGTCCTGGCGTTCTCCGGCGCATTGATGGCGCCGCAGACGTTGAAAAAGGAACTGACCAATCGCCCGCCCGTGCTGCTGATCCACGGTGAGGATGATGACGTGGTGCCGGCCTCCCGCTCGCGGGAGGCCAAGGCTGCGTTGCAGGCAGCCGGTGTGACAGTCGATGCACATTTCATTCCCCACCTTGGCCATGGCATCGACGATACCGGCATCTCCTTTGGTGCATTGGCGTTGCAACGGGGATTTTCGTGACGAAACAATGAAGTCCGGATTGGCCGCGGACAACCCGGTTGCGGCGCGGCATAGGCTCTGTCATAAAAGCGACAGGTCTTCGGCGGCGCAAAAACTCTGGTGGCTCGGCCTATCACGACCCTCCAGGCATTACGCCCCGATCACGAGGGAGTAGCGCTTGCCTGATGGCGGACTGCAGTATCCCAGACTTCTTTCGCAGGCGCGAATGCGCGGGCCCATCTGTTTAGTGTTGGGGTGCGGGTCGTGACCCATATTCCCAATCTCCAGACGCTCGTCCTGAACGCCGATATGCAGCCATTAAGTTGGGGACCACTGTCCGTCTGGTCATGGCAGGACGCATTGGTGGCGGTCCTGCAGGAACGCGTAACGCCGATCATCAACTACGAACAGGAAGTGCATTCGTCCCGGCGGTCGTTTCCAATCCCGTCCGTGGTGGCGCTGAAACGCTTTCATAAGCGACGTAAGGTCGCTTTCACCCGCTATCACGTCTTCCTGCGCGACCGGTTCAGCTGCCAGTACTGCGGCGAAACATTACCGGCCAAGGACCTGACGTTCGACCACATCGTACCGCGCTCGAAAGGCGGCATCACGAGCTGGACAAATGTCGTGACATGCTGCCAGCGTGACAATCTCTTCAAAGGCAGCCGTTCACTGCGGGAAAGCGGTTTGCGGCTGCGATGCCAACCAGCCGAACCCTCGCCGCATCAGATCGACGAAGCGGCAAAGTGGCATGTGTCACGGGAGAATCTGCATCGTACCTGGCTGGATTTCCTGTACTGGGACGCGGATCTCGACGCCTGAGCGCAGCGCCGGACGGTACGCCAGACCAACGGCAAGCCTATGCCGGCTATCGCAGTCGACGCCTAGGACTCCGGGCCATCAGGGCACTGGCGCGTCAGGACACCGGTTCCGGCGGCCCCTTCAGCTCAACCACGTTGCCCTCAGGGTCCGGAACGTAAATCGACGGCCCCTGGCCCTCGGCTCCATACCGGGATGCAACCGGGGCGGGATCAGCGCCGTGCGCCCGCAGATGCGCCACGATCGCATCGGCATCGAAGGGTTCCACCCGCAGGCAGAAATGGTCCATGTTGCGGCCTTCCTTGCCGGGGGCGGCACCGCCCTTCTGGCCCAACATCCCATCGATCGGCACCAGGTCGATCAGCGCACTGCCGGCGCGCAGCTGATACAGTCCCAGATCCGGCTGCACCTTCTCCACCGGACAGCCCAGAACCTGGGTGTAGAAGTGCATCATCGCTTGCAGGTCGGTGACCCGCAGCACCACATGATCCAAATGCCTGATCGTCAGCATGGCTTTCCGCCTTCCCATTCGCCGTCCGCCGCAGCACTATAGCAGCATGTCCAGACGGTCGGTGGAAGTCACGACGGACCTTGTCATGCGGGCCTATCGCCACGGCCTGTTCCCAATGGCCGAGGGCCGGTCAGGGGACCGGCTGTTCTGGCTGGACCCGGTGAAACGCGGCATCCTGCCGCTGGACGGGTTTCATCTGCCGCGCCGGCTGCTGCGCACCGTGCTGTCCGGCGAATTCACCGTCACGACAGACCAGAACTTTGCCGGGGTCATCGCCGGCTGTGCCACCCCGCTGCCCGGCCGCACCGATACCTGGATCAACCCGCAGATCGAGCGCCTGTTTACGGAACTGTTCCGCCTCGGCCACGCCCACTCCATCGAGACCTGGTCCGAAGGCACGCTGGTCGGCGGCCTGTACGGCGTGGCCCTGGGCGCCGCGTTCTTTGGCGAGAGCATGTTCAGCTTCACCCGTGACGCCTCAAAGGTCGCCCTGGTAAATCTGATCGCGCGGCTGCGCCTGGGCGGCTTCCGGCTACTGGATACGCAATTCGTCACCAACCATCTGGCACAGTTCGGTGCGACCGAGATTCCCCGGGAAATCTACAAGCAGCGGCTGGCCGAGGCAGTGGATGCGCCCGCAACCTGGCTGCACGATCTGGACCCGGCCATCCTGGCCCGCGAATGCCGGCACTTGGCAGGACGGACGGGCTGACCGGCGGCGAGTGCCCCAATTCGAAAGCCCGCCAGTCTCGGACACGGTCGGCGTAGCGAACGTCCGCGCCGCCGCACTGGTGTCAGGCCGCGGTTGGGGCCAACATCCGCCATCCGCGCCGTAGCAGCGGCGGCTCGGT
>DAICYU010000611.1 GCA_027311485.1 Acetobacteraceae bacterium | reverse complement strand
GCCGAGCCGGAATGGTGGGAAATTCTTGAGACGGCAGGGAAATGGTTGACGTTCCCGCTGTACGGCTCTATGCGCGATCCCGGGTCACGTCCCCCCACCGGGACGCTTCTCTTCTGAAAGGGAGAGCCGATATGGCAAGTGCCGTCACGCCGGACATCCGTCCGGCAAATCCCAATTTCTCCTCGGGCCCGTGCTCGAAGCGCCCAGGTTATTCGGTCGCTGCGCTCAGCACACATTGTCTCGGCCGCAGTCATCGCGCTGCGGAACCAAAGGCACGCCTGGCCGAGGTCATTTCTTTATCCCGCTCGATCCTCGCCATGCCGGATGACTGGCGGCTTGGGATCGTTCCGGCTTCCGATACCGGGGCTGTTGAAATCGCCTTGTGGTCGCTGCTGGGGGCGCGGGGCGTTGATATCCTGACATTCGAGAGCTTCGGGCAGAGCTGGGCAACCGACATCCAGAAGCAGCTCAAGCTTTCCGATGCGCGTGTGCTGAGCGCACCATACGGAAAACTGCCTGATCTGGCCTCGGTGAATCCTGCCCATGACGTGGTGTTCACCTGGAACGGAACGACCTCCGGCGTTCGCGTTCCCAACGCGGACTGGATTGCCGCGGACCGGCAGGGCCTGGCAATCTGCGATGCCACCTCGGCCGCGTTTGCCATGGCGCTGCCGTGGGACAGGCTCGATGTCGTTACATGGTCGTGGCAGAAGGTCCTAGGCGGCGAAGCGGCCCACGGCATGCTCGCGCTGTCACCCCGCGCGGTGGAGCGGCTGGAAACCTATATGCCGCCTTGGCCACTGCCGAAGATCTTCCGGCTGACGTCGAAGGGCAAGCTGTCGGAAGGCATCTTCAAGGGCGAGACGATCAATACGCCGTCGATGCTGTGCGTCGAGGATGCGCTGGATGGGCTGCGCTGGGCCGAACACATCGGCGGTTTGCCGGCGCTGATCGCCCGTTGCGAGAGTAATCTGGCTGTCGTGGCCGATTGGGTCGCCCACAGCACCTGGGCCGGCTTCCTGGCGGAAGACTCCGCCACGCGGTCCTGCACGTCCATCTGCCTGAAGATCACTGCACCATGGTTTACGGCGCTGCCACCGGACGGGCAGGCGAAGGCTGCGAAACAGATCGCCACGTTGCTGGAAAAGCAAGGTGTGGCCTACGATGTCGGTGGCTACCGCGACGCACCGCCAGGTCTGCGGATCTGGGGCGGCGCAACGGTGGAAACCACCGATATCGCCGCGCTGCTGCCATGGCTGGACTGGGCCGAAGCCCAGGTCTCCGCCGCTTTTGCTCCTGCGAAGTAACCAACGGAATCTGTCATGCCGAAGGTCTTGATCAGCGACAAGCTGTCGCCCGCTGCTGTCGAAATTTTCCATCGCCGGGGGATCGAAGTCGATCTGAAGCCCGGTCTATCCTCCGCCGATCTACGTGCCATCATCGGCACATACGATGGCCTGGCGATCCGCTCGGCCACCAAAGTAACGAAAGAGCTGCTGGATGCCGCAACCAACCTGAAGGTGGTCGGACGGGCCGGGATCGGCGTTGACAACGTGGACGTGAAATCGGCGACGACACGCGGTGTCGTCGTCATGAACACGCCGCATGGCAACACCATCACCACAGCCGAACATGCCATCGCCATGATGTTCGCGCTCGCCCGGCAGATCCCGGAAGCGTCCGCCTCCACCAAGGCGGGCAAGTGGGAAAAGAATCGTTTCATGGGCGTCGAGCTGACGGCCAAGACGCTTGGATTGATTGGCTGCGGCAATATCGGTTCCATCGTCGCCGACCGTGCCGTCGGGTTGAAGATGCGCGTGCTGGCCTACGATCCGTTCCTGTCGGAGAAGCGGGCGCTGGAACTGGGTGTTGAGAAGGCCGATCTCGACACTCTGCTGGAACGTGCCGACTTCATCACGCTGCACACGCCGCTGACCGATGCCACCCGCAACATTCTGTCGGGGGAGGCGCTGACGCGCACCAAGAAGGGTGTGCGTATTATCAACTGCGCCCGCGGCGGCCTGGTGGATGAGCAGGCGCTCGCCGACGCGATCAAGGCGGGCCACGTCGCCGGTGCCGCGCTGGATGTGTTCGAGAAGGAACCGGCTGTCGACTCGCCGCTGTTTGGCCTGGAAAACGTTATCTGTACGCCCCATCTCGGCGCCTCCACGGCCGAGGCGCAGGAAAATGTTGCGCTGCAGGTGGCAGAGCAAATGAGCGACTTCCTGCTGACCGGCGCGGTAACCAACGCGATCAATATGGCGTCGGTCTCGGCCGAGGATGCACCGCGGCTGAAGCCGTATATGGAACTGTGCCGGATGCTGGGCGGTTTCGCTGGCCAGTTGACCCATGCGCGGGAAGGCATGATCCGCAGGGTGACGGTGGAGTATGAAGGCCAGGTTGCGGCTTTGAACACCCGACCGCTGACCGCCGCGATGCTGGCCGGGCTGATGTCGCCGCTGATGGAAGGCGTCAATATGGTCAACGCCTCGGTTGCGGCGCGTGAGCATGGGATTGACGTTGCTGAAACGGTTCACGACCGGCCCAGCGAGTATCTGACCCTGGTGCGGATCACGGTGGCGACGGACCAGATGACCCGCTCAGTCGCTGGAACGCTGTTCGCCGGTTCCCGCCCCCGCATTGTCGAGATCAAAGGGATCAAGGTCGAGGCCGATTTCGCGCCACACATGCTGTATGTCACCAACCAGGACCGGCCCGGCTTCATCGGTCGGTTCGGCGCGACATTGGCCGGGGCAGGGATCAATATTGCCACCTTCCATTTGGGCCGGTCGGCGCAGGGGGGCGATGCGATTTGCCTGGTGTCGGTGGATGAAAAAGTGCCCGAGCCGGTGCTGGCGATGG
>DAICYU010000610.1:2606-2863 GCA_027311485.1 Acetobacteraceae bacterium | reverse complement strand
CTGACCGAGCGGAACTCCATCCGCATGATCGTCTGCCGGCACGAAGGCGGGGCCGGGTTCATGGCGGTCGCCGACGGCCGGCTGCGCAACCGGGCCGGGGTCTGCATCGTCTCCCGCGGGCCGGGGTTGGCGAACGCAATGGTGTCGTTGCACTCGGCCTATCATGACGCGACGCCGATGGTCATGTTGATCGGCCAGGTGGAGCGGCGGGATTTCGGCCGGCTGGCCTTGCAGGAACAGAATTATTCGAAGCTGCT
>DAICYU010000610.1:345-2596 GCA_027311485.1 Acetobacteraceae bacterium | reverse complement strand
AGAGCGTGATCGAGGTGAACGAGCCCGAAATGGCGTCGGAGGCGATCGCCCGCGCGTTCCATGTCGCGGAAAGCGGCACACCCGGCCCGGTGGCGGTAATCCTGCCGGAAGATATCTTCGATGAAACGACAGACGCCGAACTGAACCCGCCGCGGCCGCGTGTTGTGGCCGGGCCGCGCAGCGAGGATCTGGCAAGGCTGGCGGCGATGCTGGCGAAGGCCGAGCGTCCTTTGGTGCTGGCGGGCGGGGCGTTGCTGGCGGATAGCCTGCACGATAACGCGGTGTATGCCGATCTGCGGCGCCTGTCGGAAGAATGGGTTCTGCCCATCAATCCCACCCACCGTCGCCCGCAGCTCTTCGACGCTCGGCATCCCAACTATGGCGGCTACATGGGGATCCGGGTGCCGCCGGCCCTGATCGGGGAGATGAAGAAGGCCGACCTGATCGTCGCTTTGGGCGAACGGCTGACCGACACCGTCAGCCAGTCCTACACGTTCCCCAGCGCGCCGCAGCCGCAACTGCCGCTGGTGCACATCTGGCCCGATCCGAATGAGGTCGGCCGGGTGTGGCGGCCTGACCTCGGCATGCCGTGCGACGCGCATGAGGTGGTGAAGGCCCTGCTGGCAATGGCAACGCCGGCCGACGCGGGCAAGCGCCGGGGCTGGGTGGACGGGCTGCACAAGATCCACCTGTCGCTGCTGGAAAAGACCTGGCAGCCGACGACCGACGGCGTCAATTTCGCCGCCGTCGTCTGTGAGATCGACAAGCACCTGGCGGACGACGCTGTGGTCACCTCGGACGCCGGGAATTTCGGATCGTATATCCACCGCTACATCGGCTTCCGGCCGGGACAGGAATTCCTGTCATCGGTGGTCGGCGCGATGGGGTCGGGGATGCCGATGGCGGTGGCGGGCGGCCTGCGCCGGCCCGGGCGGCAGGTGGTGGCGTTCATGGGCGACGGCGGCGCGCTGATGATGGGCAATGAGATCGCCACGGCGTGCCAGTATGGCGTCAATCCGATCGTGATCATCTCGGACAATTCGATGTACGGGACGATCGGCATGCACTCCTACGTGCGGTATCCGGAGCGGAAGTTCATGGACGCCACGCGCCTGACCAACCCGGATTTCGCCGCCTGGGGCCGGTCCTTCGGCGCCGAGGGGATCACCATCCGGGAGGAATCGGAGGTTGCCGCGGGGATCGCCCAGGCCTTTGCGGTGAAGACGAAACCCGTGGTGGTGCACTGCCTGACCTCGGCGCTTCAGATGAGTGCGTGGCGGCGGTATGAGCGCGGCGCGGCTTTGCCCTGACCGGCGGCCCGAGGATCGGCTTTTGTCCTGATCGGCGGTCCGAGGATTGCCTAGGCCGGGCGTGATGGACCGGACACCGTATCCATAAGCTGAATCCGGAACCGGAACGGCGAGTCGGCGGCGCCGGCGATCACCTGATTGCCGCCGACGTGCAGTCGGGCGAATGCGTCCAGGGAGGAGCGAGTCAGCGGCAGACCGTTGACGATCGTGCCTTTCGCCGAACCCAGGTCCCGGATGCCGATCAACCCGTCCCGCCGCTGAATTTCAAAATGCGGGGCGGCGAGGTCCGGGCGTCCATGCGCCTGGATGGTCAGGGCATGGTTGGAGGCGATCGCCAGGGTTTCTCCGCCGTAGCGGTTGCCGACCTGAAACGGCAATTGCTGCACGGCGATTGTCGTGACGCCATAGGTGGTCGTCAGCAGCTCATGATCCGGGGCCAGCCAGATCACCGTGTCCGCGTGCGGCGCATCGCCGAGTGCGGCCATGTGGTGTGTGGTGCGCAGGGTGGTGTCGCGCAGCCGGCGGCAGAGCATTTTCACCAGGGCCAGGGCGCGATCGTTGTGCATCCCGAATGCGGACAGGAACGCCTCGGCCGGGGTCATCAGCAGCACGCTGTCGGTGACCGCGATGGCGCTGGCGGACCGCGCGCGCTGTTCCAACACGCCGGATTCACCGAATAGCTCGCCCGGGCCGAGGCGCGCGACTTCCGTCCGCTGCGGTCCGGCGCCGACGGTGATGGAAACCGAACCGGATTCGATGATGTAGACAGCGTCACTTGGATCGCCGGTGGTGAAGATCCGGGCGCCGGCGTGAAACGGCTTGGGCTGCATCGCGTTCCTCCGCGCGAGTAGGCGGTCTGTCTCATCCCGGCGCATGCCTGGCTGGGGTCGCGTCCGGCGGCGGCGCCGATCCTGCGCTGGTTTCGCGACTGCGCTTGATGC
>DAICYU010000610.1:0-335 GCA_027311485.1 Acetobacteraceae bacterium | reverse complement strand
GCCGGACGGTTCAGCCCTTGGTGCGCGCATCCTCACGCGAAAGTCTTGATAAATGGTTAAGCGGCCGGCGCTTGACTCGCGGGTGGCGCTGCCGAAACTCACAGACGCACCGGGGTGCCTTCATTCCGAAGGCTGAGATCATACCCGTGAACCTGCTCTGGATCATGCCAGCGAAGGGAGATGTCATGCGGATCAGCATTATCGGCGGCGGCATTCTGGGGGCGAGCACGGCGTGGCATGCGGCACGGGCCGGGGCCGAGGTCACGGTGTTCGACGCCGAGCGGGATGGGCGGGCGACGGCGGCCGGGGCAGGGATCGTGTGTCCGTGGGTGTCG